>JAFUBF010000070.1 GCA_017460325.1 Clostridia bacterium
CCGTACTTTTCCGGATTTATCGCGCTTTTCAGCCTTTTCTGGCCACCACACGGCGAACCGCATCGGCAATCGCTGCCGCGTCCAGTCCGTACTCGGCTGCCAGGAGCTTCGGGGCACCGCTCTGTCCGAAGCGGTCCTTGATTCCGATCCGCTCAAAGGGTACATGGCTGTTATCGGCCAGCACCTCAGCCACGGCCGAGCCAAGACCACCGTAAATGGTATGCTCCTCAGCCGTCACGATGGCGCCGCAGTCTTTGGCGGCTGCGCGGATTGCCTCCTCATCCAGCGGCTTAATCGTGTGCATGTTCACGATCCTCACCTGGATGCCCTCGGCCGCCAGTGTCTCCGCCGCGTGAATTGCCTCGGGAACCTCAATGCCACAGGCAATGATGGCGGCATCACTGCCCTCTCTCAGAACCACAGCCTTGCCTACCTCAAAGGGCGTCTCGGGCGTGGTCACAATCTCCGTCGCCAGGCGGCAGGTCCGCAGCGACACCGGTCCGTTGATCTTTGCCGCCGCATAGACAGCCTTTTCCATTTCACAGGCATCGCAGGGCACCAGAACGATCATGTTGGGCAAGGCACGCATCAGCGCGATATCCTCAATCGCCTGATGGCTGCCGCCGTCCTCACCAACGCTCAGGCCCGCATGGGAAAGCCCCAGCTTGACGTTCGCCTTGGTGTAACAGATGGTGTTGCGAACCTGCTCAAAGGCGCGTCCCGCGCCGAATACGGCAAAGGTGCTGGCAAATACGGTATAGCCGCAATGTGCCAGACCGGCGCTGGCCGCCATCATGTTCGCCTCGGCAATACCGAAATTGTAGAACTGATCCGGATGTGCCGCCGCAAAGAATTTCGTCATGGTCGCCTGTGTCAGGTCCGCATCGCAGACGATGACGTTGGGATCTGTATCACCGAGTTTTTTCAGTGTCTCGCCATACGCAGTACGTGTCGGTTTAAACTCTGCCATAGTTACACCCCCAGATCCGCTTTCACGATTTTGTATTCTTCCTCATTGAAGGCCTTGCCGTGCCATGCTGCCTGATTCTCCATGAAGCTGACGCCCTTGCCCTTGATGGTATTGCAGCAGATAAAGCGCGGCTTTCCGCACCGCGGTGCCTTGCAGGCACTGACAATGGCATCCAGGTCATGCCCGTCCACCACAAAGGTTTCCCAGTTGAACGCGGCATACTTGGCCACAATATCCTCAATGTTCATGACCTTCTCGTTGGGTCCGTCAATCTGGAGACGGTTATGATCCAGGAAAACGGTCAGGTTGTCCAGGTGATAATGCGCAGCTGCCATGGCGGCTTCCCAGATGATTCCCTCCTGCGACTCGCCGTCGCCGGTGATGGTATACACATTGAAATGGTGTCCCGGACGCTTCCCGGCCAGTGCATAGCCGACGGAGAAGCTCATCCCCTGTCCGAGAGAGCCCGTACTGGCATCCACACCGGGAATCTTCTTCATATCCGGATGTCCCTGCAGATAGCTGCCGAATTTCCGCAGCGTGGTCAGATCCTTGCGCGGGAAATATCCCTTGTTGGCCAGAACCGCATAAAGCGCAGGCGCCGCGTGTCCCTTGCTCAATACAATACGGTCTCTCTCCGGCCACTGCGGATTATGGGGATCTACGTTCGCTACACCGCAAAAGTAAAGCGCCATCAGGATTTCCACACAGGAAAAAGATCCGCCCGGATGTCCCGACTTTGCAGCAAAAATCTCGTCCGCAATATCGCTGCGGATCTGTTTTGCCAGTTCGGTTAGATTCTGATCCATATTTGTCGTCTCCTTTACCTTCCGATTTTGTCTCTCTGTCTGATTCCCGACCGGGAACTTCCACAGTAAAACGGTTTTGGGTACGGTCAACGCCGCAACTGTCCCTATTTTATTCGATTCATACAAATCTGTCAATTTCATGAAGCGGTTTTGTTCCATTTCCAAAAACCTCAGGATGCACATGTTCCCTTATCTGTACGTTCGGGGATAACCGCAGGTTTCCCGCAAACCGATGCACGCGGCGAAAAAATGGGAAAACGCTGCCTGACTCCTTCTGAAAACAGCCGGTTACCTTATCTCTGATCTTCCGTTACCAGCTGCTCGGCACACTTCTCTGCACTCGCAAATCCGAAATATCTCAGCTGTATCCCGTGCTGACGGGCCAGCTTGGTGATGTTGCTGTACTGACTGTGGCTGATACAGTTCGTCTGTATCCAGACGACATCGGCATTCCGGATAATCTCCGGTGCAAAGCCGTATTTCTCGGTTTCGATATACTTCACATCCGGAAGCAGCGGTTTAAATGCACGAAGGAAACTGTCATGCCCGCCGAAAACGACCGTACGCTTCCTTGTCTCATAAGGGTAGCTGATCTTCTTTTCAACTTTCTCCAGTCGTTCCGGGCTCTCCGCTTCGCGGTTGAACAGGAGCGTCCGCAAATCTGCCAGCTCCCTGTGTTCCATCCGGAGGGTCTTCAGTTCGTGCTCTGCTCTCGCCCTGTCGGCATCCGCTTCTCTGCTGACCCCCGCCAGAACGCTCTTCAGGTTTTTGATCTCCTTCTTTGCCTTTTCGAGCAGCTCCTCCGTGTTATTGTCCTGAGATTCCGTCGACTGCTCGATTGGCTCGGGTTCCTTTACAACCGGCTGCTCCTGTGCATCCTCCATCTCCCGGATTATGACAGGAGACGGCGCTGTTTCCGCCTGTTCCTTCAGTTCCTTCTGCTCATCCGGAGAAGAGGAAACGTTCTCTTCTTCCCACCAAAGCCCGTCACGGAAGCTGTCCGGAGTGGCCATAAAGGAAGAAAGGAACAGGATCTCCGCCTGATCGGCTATCTGATCGGCATCCTCCCTCCCCTCCGCTTTCATCCGTTTCCGTTCATCCTCAAATGGGTGGAACCCAACCGGCATCATGCCTCTGCACAGACGATATACGTGCTGTGCCATATTTTTCCCGTCTTTTCCCAGTGCGTACATTCTCTGCAGGTCCGCAGCAGAATCAGACTGCTCCAGCCAGTTGTTTTTAAGGTCGAAGGGGATCGGCTCAAGCAGATCCTCGTTCCACTCCTTATCGCTTACATACCAGGGCAACATCCTTCCTGCCGCCGACGCCACCGCGATACCGGATTTCACTGACCATGCCGCTTTGTCCTGTCTGATGACCAGGTAATTGGATGCAAAGCAAATTTCATAGGGATTTTCCACCGAGAAGCCTCTCAGGATCCGTCCCAGTTCCCGGAAACCCAGCACCCGCCGTTCTGTTGTTCCAATGTGATCTTCAAATTCCGCCATCAGTTTTCTGCGGTTTTCTAACAGTTCCGCCCCCTTGCCTGTCAGTTCCCGCACCCGTTCATTCGGCGTATCACTTATCTCGGAAAGAACGCTTTCCATTTCCCGAAGCATTTTATCATTGGTCAGATCAAAAAACTCCTCGCATTTCAGGAACAGCTCTGTCGCTTTCCACTGAAGCGTTTTGAATGTGTCCACTGCTGAATCAATCTTGTCCCGTTCCAGCAGTCTGATCAGGCCAATATACTGCTTACGGGTGGCGTTCAAAACATTTTTCGGGAGAATCACATACAAGACTGACCGGATGAGATCTTCGTCATAGCATGGGTGATAAAAATCCATCGGCAGGTAAACCTCCTCAATCTCTTTGTCGGAAGCCGGAAGATATTCATATGCATCCGCCAGTTTTCCCCCTCGCCTCAGCTCGTCCAGCATCCAGATTGTCGCCCCCAAAGTAAGGGAGTAATACTCATCCGCGTTTAGAAAGTTGTGATAGCAGGCAATCTCGAATTGGGTCAGGGATTCTTCTAACGAATACAGCCACAATGACGAAAACTCGTCCCTTGCCCGATCAATCGTTTCCAGCAGCGCCGTTTTTCTCTGTTCCGCATTAAAGAATTCGGTTTTTCCAAACTCTCCAAGATTTTTCCCGGCTTCCCGGAAAGCCCTTTCAACGTATTGCTTTCTTTTAGCCGATGTGCTGCAATCCGGCTTTTTTCGTACTTTTTCAACTTCCATCTTAATCCTCACTTTCCCATCTGCCCCTGTGGCATTTATACCTGTTTTCCATCCATTGCATTCATCACTCACAAGCAGACAGGCCTGTCATCGTCACACATTCCTTCCGTGGCAATGCTTGTACTTTTTACCGCTGCCACACGGACAGGGTTCATTCCTGCCCACTTTGACTACACGGCGCTCGGAAAGCCGCGCCTGCCTTCATTCCCGAGTTTTCTCTGCCATGATCTCGACCTTCGGTCAGGCCCAGATTATACCAAAAGATCTCCTGCCTGCC
>JAFUBF010000071.1 GCA_017460325.1 Clostridia bacterium
CCGGGGACATCCAGCACAACCGTGCTCCTTGAAACCATGGCGGGCAAGGGGAGCGAGGTGGGGGCAAATTTTATGGAACTGCGGCAGATCCTGGATGGCGTGCATTTGCCGGAGCGTTTTGGCATCTGCCTGGATACCTGCCACATCTTTGATGCCGGTTATGACATTGTGGATCATCTGGATTCGGTGATTGAAGAATTTGACCGGCAGATCGGTCTTGAACGTCTTCGGGCCATTCATCTTAATGACAGCAAGAATCCCTGCGGGTCGCATAAAGACCGCCATGAGAAGATCGGGGAGGGGATGATCGGCCTCAGGGCGCTGCTGGATGTTTTCACGCATCCGGCTTTTCAGGGGCTTCCATTCATCCTGGAAACACCGAATGAACTTCCCGGCTATGAGCAGGAGATCCGTCTTCTGAAGGAAGGAGCCGCTATCCGACAAAAGGGGAAGGAAGTGTGATCAGGGACAGGACTCTTTATAAAATCGGGCCATGACTGCCGTTCGGCTCCTCAGGAGACGACAGGTCGGTTATTGAGCAAGAATCCGAACAGCGGTCGGTATCAATTAAGACCGAAAGTCTGCTTTCATAAAGCTGTTTGATGAATGGGCATGCACTCTCTTCAGCACACTGAGGGCTGAGCTTTTGATAAGCCTGTGTTTTTCCTCTTTATGGTCATATAAAAAAGCCGCCGGTTGGCGGCTTTTTATGGTTGTACAATGGTGAAAAGGACTTAATCTGTAAACAGAGGTGTGGACAGATAACGGTCTCCGGTATCTGGAAGGAGAACGACGATGTTCTTTCCCTTGTTCTCGGGCCGTTTGGCCAGCTGGATGGCGGCAAAAAGTGCGGCGCCCGAGGAGATGCCGGCCAGGAATCCTTCAGTCCGGCCCAGTGCTTTTCCGGTGGCAAAAGCATCCTCGTTTTCAACCGGAAATACCTCGTCATAGATGGAGGTATTGAGGACTTCGGGAACAAAGCCGGCTCCGATTCCCTGAATCTTATGAGGACCGGAAGTCCCTTTGCTGAGGACGGGAGAGGCGGCAGGCTCAACGGCCACAACTCGAATTTCGGGGTTCCGGCTCTTCAGATATTCGCCGACTCCGGTAATGGTACCGCCGGTCCCGACGCCGGCCACAAAATGATCGTCCGTTCCGTCGGTATCCTCCCAGATTTCGGGGCCGGTGGTTGCTTTGTGTGCTGCCGGATTGGCCGGATTGACAAACTGACCGGGAATGAAGCTGCCCGGAATGGAGGCGGCCAGTTCATTGGCTTTCTCAATGGCCCCCTTCATGCCCTTTGCCCCTTCGCTGAGGACAAGTTCGGCACCGTATGCCAGCATGAGCTGCCGGCGTTCAATGCTCATGGTATCCGGCATGACGATGATGATCCGGTAACCGCGGGCAGCAGCGACACTGGCGAGGCCGATTCCCGTATTTCCGGAGGTGGGCTCAATGATAACGGAGCCCTTTTTCAGCAGACCCTTCTGTTCTGCGTCATCAATCATCGCTTTGGCAACCCGGTCTTTTACGGAACCGGCCGGATTAAAGGATTCAAGCTTGGCAAAGATGCGTGCGCCCAGATTGTGCTTTTTTTCGGTATTGACCAGCTCAAGAAGCGGGGTATGTCCGATCAGCTGATCCGCTGAGGTGTAGATTTTCATGGTAAGCCTCCCGTGATATGTAATCATACTAATTTGATATGATTAAATTCGATGCTCATTATAGGAGGCTGATCAGCACCTGTCAAGACATTTTTGGTCAAAATTCACAAAAATCTGCAGGAAGCGCATTGCTGCAGGGAAGGATGCGTTATCCTTTATGTGCCTTTACCGGGATGCTGGCGGGAAAGGTCCATCCGGGTGCACCGGTTTACCGAAGGATTTGGTATCGGAATCTCCCGGAAGCTGTCATTGTGCCTCGCGGTCCGGCGAAACCTTTCCGAATATCCGTTCTGCGCTTTGCCCCGATCCGTCGTTTCCGGACAAATGATACGGGGCGAATGAATGGCGCCTCAGACATGGAAAAGTTGCATTCGTCCTTTTTTGTGCTATAATACAGAAACAATGTCCGATAACCATGGAGGAAACATGTTGAAAAAGAAACTCAGGCTTGGCCTGATTCTGGCGCTCCTTGTGCTGTCTGTCTGTGCCTGTTCAGAGGCCGAAACGGCAGGGGAAAAGATGGCGCTGGAGGAAGCGAAGACCATTCTGGCGGCACTGCCGCTTTCATCGAAGGAACTGACTGACCAGCTCTGCCTCGGCGGATATACCCGGGAGGAGGCGGAGTATGCAGTGAACCACTGCGGGATCGACTGGAATCAGCAGGCAGTCAGGGCATTGAGGCGATACCGGGATGTTTCGCAGATGACCGAGGAGGAGATTCGCCGGCAGATGGCGGATGACGGTTTCTCGGAGGAACAGATCCGCGCCGCTTTTGCGAGCAGGGAAAAGCCCATGGAAGGAGAGGCGGACCGGCTGGCAAGACAGTACCTGAATCTGGGACCGTATTCCCCGGAGGGGCTGGTCGGGCAGCTGCAAAAAGAGGGAATCAGTGAAGAGGAGGCCCGAAAGGCGGTAGGCCGGCTTGGGAAGAACTGGGTCGATGAGGCGGAGCGCTCGGCCGAGCGGCATGAAAAAGAGGGAATGGCGCCGGATGACCGGATGCTGGATGCGCTGAAAGCGGAAGGATTTACGCAGGAACAGGCGAGAGAGGCCATGAACAGGCGCCACAGATGAGGACAACGGAAGAAGCGTTTACGTACATCGTTGAATGCAGGGACGGATCCTACTACTGCGGATGGACAAATGCGCTCTGGCACCGAATGGCGCAGCATAACTGCGGAAAGGGAGCAAGGTACACGGGCAGCAGGCGCCCCGTTCATCTGGTGTATCTGGAGCGATGGCTTTCCAGAAAAGCGGCCATGAGCCGGGAAGGGCACATCAAGCAGATGAGTCGGGACGAAAAAAAGCGTCTGATAGAGGAAAATCGGGCAGTCATGGCGATTCTGGACCCGGACAGGGACCGGTCTGAATGTCCGACAGCAGAGAGTGCCGTGGAGACCTTTCCGATGCCGGAAGGCTTTGAGCCGATGCACGTTCCGCTTCGTGATTCCGGGATTCTGTGGATCTGTGAAAACGTCGGGGGTGTCCATCTGGGCATTGCCGGCGGATTTGCTCTGTCAGGACACGCAGTTCTGTACGGTGAAGGAGAGAGCATCGCGTATCTGGCGCCTTCATGGAACGAATTCATGCAGATGCCGGAGATGTATCTGAAAAACAGATGGCTGCTCACGGGCAGGGAGAGGGTACAGGAAGGAACGGGACGGGCCGAGATGGACAGAAAATGGAAGGCGGATCTTGAAAAAGTCAGAAAGACGATGAAAGAGGCGGAGATGTACCGCCGGGCATCATTGCTGGTGCAGTTTGATCTTGAAACGGTCTGTCCGCCGGACGGGATGGAGGAGCAGGGCGGGATCAACGCATTCCTTGAAACGCAGGCGTTCCGGATCCGGAAGCGGCCGGCGTTTATTCGCGCAGTGGAAAATGTCTATGAACATGCGGCGGAACTGCCGGAAACAGACCGGGTCATGATCACCTCACTGCACAGAACCTATTACGAGGAAAAGAATCTGACACCGGAGATGCAGCACGCCTTTGCACTGACGGAGAACAGGGCGTTCATTGACTGGCAGAAAGCCAGGAGTGCGGCGGATTTCAGCCTGTTCAGAGACAGCCTGGAGGAAGTGCTGAAGGTCGAGAGACAGAGAATTGAACTGCGTGAGCCGGAAAAGGACGCCCCGCGCCTCTCACTGTATGACCAGATGCTGGACAGGTATGAACGCGGGATGGACTGTACACAGCTGGATGCCTGCTTTGCGGCCTGCCGGGAACGGATGATTCCGCTCCTTACCCGGATTCGTGAAAGCCGCAAAAAGATACGGACTGACTTTCTGTACCGGCCTGTATCGGCCGATGCCCAGAATCAGCTGACGGAAATCCTCCTAGGTCTGCTTGACATGGACCGGAACAGACTTCTGGTTTCCAGGTCGGAGCATCCCTTTACGACAGATATCGGAGGGAACAATGTCCGCATTACGACGAATATTCACGGGGCATCGTTCACCTCGAATCTCTACACCGTTCTGCATGAGGGCGGCCATGCGCTCTTTGCCCTCATGGATGATCCTGAACACTACGCCCATTTTATCACCGGTGAGAGGACGTATGGAATGGATGAGTCTGTTTCCAGATTCTATGAAAACCGGATTGGACGGTCCCGGTCTTTTATCCGTTTTGTCTATCCGTTGCTGCGTGACCTTCTCGGGGATGTTCTTGCCGATGTAACGGAACAGGAACTGTATGAGGCGGTTAATGAGGTCAGACCGTCTCTGATTCGGACAGAGGCGGATGAGTTTACCTATACGTTTCACATCATGATCCGTTACGAATTGGAAAAGGAACTGGTGGATGGCAGACTCCGTGTACGGGATGTTCCGGCCCGCTGGGCGGAACTGTACCGGGAGTATCTGGGCGTTGTGCCTCAGAATGACCGGGAGGGCTGTCTGCAGGATGTTCACTGGACATTCGGGTTTGGCTATTTTCCGACATATGCACTGGGCAATATGTACAATGCCATGTATACCCGCCGGATGTGCAGTGAGCTGGATGTGGATGCACAGATTGAAAGCGGAAAGCTCACCGGAATCAATGACTGGATGCAGAAACATGTTTTTGCCCGGGCGGACCTTGAAAACTCCCGGGAGTGGATTGAGAATATCTGCTGATATCCCTATACGCCGGAGGAGTATCTCAATGATCAGGAGGAACAGGCTTCAGCCCTCAACGACCTGACACCCTGTA
>JAFUBF010000072.1 GCA_017460325.1 Clostridia bacterium
CCCTCCGCGCCCCATCCCATGCTCCCCATTGGGATGGGGACGCGGAGGGCTTCTGACAGTCCCCAACCTGTTCTCTTCCCTGTACCTTTTTACTGTCACGGACTGGTGCCGGGGCCCCTGGCGGAGAACAGCCGGAAATACGGCTGCTTTGCTTTCCGGGGAAAGGCATGCCAGAGCCGAAAGCGGTGAGGAAAGAAAGGAAACAGAAAGGCAGCCCCGGTAAATGGGGGCTGCCTTCTGTATCTGGTATGTTCTGCTGGTTGGTGGTCTGCCCCTGTTCGTCGACTGTTCCCGAATGAAAGAGGTGTACCGCAACATCGTTCCGCTACTTTTTATCGGTGATGTCCACAAACATGCCCACATAGGAGAGCGGCATCCCGTTTTCGTTTCGCAGCAGCCTTCCGATGGCGTGGAACCGTTTCCATTCGCCGCTTCGGACTTTCAGCCGGAAAGTGACGTCAGAATTCTTACGGCCGGTATAGTCAGGAATGGTCTCATTGAACTCCCTGAGGACGGTCGCCTTATCCTCCGGATGCAGGAGATCTGACCAGGATTCCAGCCGGTTGGGGAAGTCATTTTCATCCCGGTATCCGATCATCCGCCTGAATTCAGGACTCCACTCCACGGAAATCATGTTGCCTTTGTCATCAAACTCCATTCCCCACATGCCGGACCCCAGGGCCTCGTGCATGACGCGAATCGTCGCTTCCTTATGGGCGGCAATACGCTGGGTCGAGGCTGTTTTTCATCGCCGCTTTGTTGGCGTACATCTTGCGGTCCGCGGCCAGGATGGATTTTCGGATATTGTGCCGGTCGACCATTTCAAAGCCGAATGCGCACTCACAGGCCGTTTCGGACAGGTTTGCCTGCATGCGCCGGATATCTTCCCGGACTGCCTCCTCCGGCTTGTCCAGATAGAAGATGGCAAACTCATCCCCGCCAATGCGATACACCCTTTTGTTCTTCAGACTGTCTCTGGTCAGGCATTTGGCCACGGTGATCAGCGCGGTATCTCCGGCATCATGCCCCTGAGAGTCGTTGATCTTCTTCAGGTCATTCATATCCACGGATACGACCGCCGTAATCCGGTCCTTCAGTTTGTCGGAGTCTGCAAAATAGCACTGACGGTTCATCAGATGCGTGAGGGTGTCTTCCTTGGAGGTCAGGACATACAGGGACAGGTAATAGATAAGGAGGATCGAAGTGAAGAGAAGGCTGTAATCCACCGTCATGCGATTGACAATGTGGAAGACAAGCCCGAAGCTGGCGATGAGAATACAGACCAGGATGCCTTTTCTTTCGGAGGTTCCGCGGCGCAGGTAGCGCATAACAAATGTCCCGGCGAACAGGAGGATGTACAGAAAAAAGAGGCAGAACGGATAGTAGCGCAGGAGGCTGGCTGCCCGGTTGTACGAATTGTCCGGTGAAAACCAGTAGATCAGGTGTGTCCACTGGGAGGTATACAGAAGCGGTGCGCTGATCAGAACCGGCAGGAGGAGCAGGGCCCGGTGTTTTCTGCCGAATTCGGCCATGTCCAGGATGCCGATCATAATCAGCGGGTGGAGGAGATAGACCGTCGGGGTAAGGATGATTCTGGCGGTGGTCAGGTGATCCAGCTGGCTGTTCCAGGTTTCAAGACTGCTTAACACCGCTTCCACAAAGATCAGAACGATGACGGAGCGCGTGACCGTAATGGTTCTTTTTTTCAGGTGAACGCTGGAATCCACCATGATCCAAAGTCCAAGAAGCGCCGCAAACGTCATGTATTCGTCCAGGATAAGTGATATAATGCTCAAAGAGAACTCCTTCAATATTTTGCTGGCTTTCGACGCCAGGTGATCGGTGGGGGACAGTATCCGGTAAACCGGTGCTGACTTGCTTTGGCTTTCAGCACCGTATGACGGACAAGGGGCACGATCTGACAAACCGGTGCAGCCTTGTCCCTCCCCTTCAGGTTTGCTGCCCGTTATTTTTGCCTGCTTCCTGTCCGGAACCGGCCAACGCAATGTCCGGAGATCCATGAACAGGCCCCGGGATCCGGCCGGTTTCAGCGCTCTTTTGCGGGCTTTGCGCTCACCATGACGTCCCGTCCCAACGAGAGAACCGTGGTTTCGGATCCGGGTGAGACCTGGTCCCGGGTTTTGCGTGGCGGTTGACAAAAGAAAGAGATGTACCGGAAGCGGCTGCCGTCACTGTCTGTGATCGCATCTTCTGTCAGGCACATCTGGAAATTCATCCTGAGATCCGAAGAGACAGCGGCTGCTGCCGGGAATCATCGGCAAAGTTTCGTAAGTATAGCACGATTACATGCGAATTTCCACACGAAAATTGGGGAAAAACCAAAGATACTAATAAAGCATCAGAATGTAACGTCTGACAGCGCCGGGAACTGTGCCGGGGCTCTTCCCGGTACGGCCTCTTGCAGTACGGGGGAGGAAACCGCTTCGTGGGAGATGGCAAAATGGGCGAAGTGCCCGTTCAGGGAAGGTCCGGGGATGCTGCGGGAAAACGGTCTGTCTCCGGTGGGTATTGGGAAGGACGTGTATGGAGGAGGGTGAATTCTATTGGGCTGGATGAAACGAGGGAAGCCGGAAACAGACCCGGCGATGGATCAGAAAGCGGCGAATCCGTCCGGTCAGCCTGGCGACAGGGCTGAGCAAAATGCGGCCATGGATCGGGGGGAACGCGGGATGATCTCGAGGACTTGCAGGTACTGCGGGCGGACAATTGTCCTTCCGGAAAATGTCCAGTACTGGCCGGACTGCTGCCAGGTGTGCAGGGCAAGGATTCACCCGGTCGAGCCGATTACGAGACAATGCCGTCGCTGCGGGAAGCGCTTTACATTCCAGTCGGATCTCCGGCGGTGGCCCCAATTCTGTCCGGACTGTCAGGGAAAGGCAAAAGGATGATGGATGCCTTTTCGGTGAAACCCGGCATTGAGCGATTTTTATGCACGTATTTGACTACGGCGCCCTGATTGGTTTCCGGATTGCCGTGTGGTATTCGGAACGCATTCTCGGCATGATCAGCCGGAATGGAAATGTGTACGAGGAAGGTCTGGGAAAGAAGGGGGAAGCCCGCGCCGAATACTGGCGCAATCCGTCACAGGTGCTTCGTGAACAGTACAGGATTGCCTTTGCAGGAGGAACGGTGCAAGGCACCGAGCCCACTCTTTTACAGCTGAGAGGGGTGTGAGGATTCCTTTCAGCGCCAAAAACAAAACGTTACATTTTCTGAGAATAAAGTATCATCAGCGTCATATTCGGATCAACATTTGAGGGACCGGTGCAGCGCTCCGGTCCCTCAAATGTTGATCCATTTCAGTCGTACGGCGCCGAAAGTCAAGGTAAAAGGGAGGTGACCGGAGACGGTCCCACCCGGTCTCTCCCTGAGGAAAGACACTTGAAAACTGAAATATGCGGTCTTATAATGAGGTATATGTTCCATACAATGTGTACGTATTCTGGCAGAAAAGAACCACTACGGATAACGACCACAGGAAAGGCGAAGTACGCGTATGAAAAAAATCTGTATCTTCATTGCTGTTATGGCGTTGCTGTTTGTGATCATCCAGATGGATCAGCCGCATTACTTTCCCACCCGTGAGATCACGCTAAACCGATCCAATACGCTGGATATTGAAAAAAGCGAAAAGGGGATTGTTGTCGTCAATAGCCGGCGCATCCTGTTTGCCACGCCGGAGGGGGAGCTGAAAAGGATTCGGGAGGGCAATCGCAGCAATCCCGCCAGCGAGGCGCGTATTATTGAAACGGATGGCAGGTATATCTATGCGGTGATTTTGGAAATCTTCCCTGATGCTGATTTTATCAGCGCGGAGAAGGTTGGTAAATATACCTTTGACGGAGAATACCTGGGTGAGTTATACCGAAAAGAGTATGCCCGTTCAGCGTGCATGGACATCAATACCTTCAAAGATATCCGAGTGGTTTCTGATGAAGTATTCATTACCGAGCTGGATGATAACGCTTTTTCTCTGGTCAGCGTTTCTGCTGATCCCGCAGTAACGGGAGACGGCACAACACTCTTCACCCGCAAAGAACCGGAACGCTTACAGCACGGTGAGTATCAGCCTGATGAAAACCGGATGATACTCTACAACGTATACAACGAGGCCTATTATTACGATATTCAGGAGGATACGCTGAACTATCATCCTGAGGTGGCCAATAAACAGTTTTTTATCGATAATCCGGATATCACCCTTTCCATCAGCGGTTATCAGATCATGGTGGATGTCCTTTATTACATCGCATTGGCTGTTGTGATCATGGCTGTATGTGCAGTCCTGATCGGCCTGGGGCGTTCGGGATTCCTCATGAACTACAGAACCGCGATCATCTTTGTCATCCTGTTTGCGTTTGCGGTAGGATACTATACAAAGATGAAGATCGAAGATTACGAGGCCGGCATCGAGGATAAAATACGGTATACCGAAGGTCCTGTGTCAGTGGGTGTTGAGTATTTTATGAAAGAGGGACTTAACCATCATGTCATCACGGGAGCAGAGGATTTTTCCGATCCCGAAGTCAGAGCGCGACTTTCATGGTTAAGGTCGTACATATCGGAAGTAACGAAAACCATGGGTTATGATATGGCCTTATACATCCAGCTCTATCTGCTTGGCGATGACAACGAGCTCTATCTAGCGGTTGATTCGTACAATGAATATCCTGTCGGCACACGGTATCAGGATGTGACCGGAGAAACAACCTTCAGAATGGATGATTCGGACAGATACGATATATTTCGTGTTGAAGACGAAGCGGACGGTTCCTATGCACTTATGCGGCATACCCTTTATGACGCAAACGGCAATAAAAAAGGGTTTCTGGAGTTTGGAAGCGAATACGGGAAACTGCGCTCTGTGATCATCTCAGATACCGTTGAGATCTCATTGCAGTTACTTGCTTTCGTCCTTTTCCTGTATGTCGCGTTTGATATTGTGCACAAATACCGCGGGGAGATCCATTCATTCATCCGGTTGAGGAAAACCGATCCCGATGAGGCGAGGATCAGCCTGAGCAATACCTACGATTACATTGTCTCATTCCTGATGTACATTGACTCACTGATCATGGTCCTGGTCGTGGCGAAAGTGACTGAGGCATCGTCGATGAATATCGCCATTGCCTTTGCGATACCGTTTACCGCTTACAGGATTGGCTCCTCTTGTGGATCGATCATCACCTCTACGTTCATCGGGTTTTTTGGCGAAAGGAAATCCGGTATTCTGTCTTCGGTGATTGCGGCGCTCTCATTTGTGGGTATCGCGTTTTGCATCGAGACAAAGAATATTTATCTCTTTTCCGCCTTAAAGTTCGTCGAAGGTATCTTTTTGGAGAGCATTCTCTTTTCCATCGCAGAGGGTGTGCCCTATGAGATCGAAGACGAAACGAAACGGAATAAAAAAATACTGGAAAGCCAGAGCGCTACCTCGGCAGCGAGATTAACGGGGCTTATGATCGGCGGAATTATCGCCAATTACATCGGTTATTCTGCAATGTATGTGTTCTGCGGACTGCTGGCGGCTGTTCTGATCCCCATGTCCATGATGATCCTGCGAAAAGGCAGTGAGCAAAGTGCACAGAGCAACACGCTGGAGGTCTGGAAATTCTTCCTCCGGCCCCGCCCCCTTTCGTATATCATCTTCGTCGTTTTCTCGATTTCACTGTTATATGGGTATGAAGAATTTGTTTTCCCACTGGTATCCGAAAACTCAGGGCTTTCCGAACTGATGCTCTCGAGTATCGGTGTACTTACCTGCAGCGCTTCTTATTTCGGGGAAGGCATTTTGAAACTGTTCAGAAAGCGGACGCCGTTCCGGGCGATGGTATATGCATTTACCGTCTGCGGTATCTCCCTGCTGGTCGCTTTGATAAAACCGACCATCCTGATCGCCGTTTTGGTGCTTCTCAGTGTATGTGTATTTGAGCGGGTCATAGACAACTACAAGATCGTCTCCCTTATTGAACTGAATGGGAATACGCAGATAGATAATAAAGGCATTCAGGAAAATTACTACGCCCTGGAGGATACGTTCCGGACGCTGCATGGTCCATTGCTTGGCGGTCTCTCTGCCATTTCCACCGGAGTTGCGCTGGGATTCATGGCCACGATCAACCTGATTCTCCCCAGAATTTACAGCTTTATCCACAGAAAAAAGGCATAACAGCGGGTATTTTGTCTCGATCCCCTGTGCGGTGAACGGTGCCTGAGACATGGAGTGCAGACACCGCTTACCGCGTCCTTTTGCCGGACCATTCTCATTGAGTTTGATGCAGCCTTCTTTCATGTTGCCTTGGCTTTTGGCACCGTATGACTGATATGGGACATGATCTGACAAACCGGTGCAGCCTTTGTCCACTTCTTTCGGGTGGTTATCTGACAAGATTCAGGGGGATGACTTGTCGGGTAAGGGACCGCACGGCAGGGGTGCGGAATGCACGCGGGGGATGGAAGACCCCTGCGGCCGTTAAGAGTGACAGCCGGACAGATCGGGCATCTGGATGCTGAAGGAGGGACCCATGAATAGTCTGGAGAATAAGCTGATTGAAACAGAAATCGTTATCATCAATCTGAGGGGATACCGTTTTACGATTACCGACAGATCCATCGTCCGGACCGGCATTCAGGGATCCGAAGAATCCGCAGGCGTCCTGGTTTCCACACACTTCGAGCCGGTATTCGGTGTACTCTACCTGGCGCATCTGCTGAAGGATGGCGAGGTCAAAGAGGCGATGGACCAGTGGTACATGGATGACCGAAAGAAGTATGAGGAAGCGCCTGAACTGGGCAAAGTACTGGATGCCCTGCTGAAACAGCTGAGCCTGCTGACGGACGGCGCCTATGAGGAGTATTATGAAGACTGCCGGATCCGGCATGACGGTCTGGATGAGGATGTCGGACATGGAAGCAGGACGTTCAATCTCCCGTACGTGATGCGCATGCAGGATATCTTCTGGCATATTCTCGACCTGAAAGAAGGTCGGTATTACGGCAGTGAGAATCCCAGGTTTGAGGGCAGGCGCCGGATTCCGAGGATTGAGACGGTGGGGGAACGGCTGTATTGCCAGCTGCTCGATCTTATCTGGCGGATGGACAATGGAGAGGGGTACCGGGAACCGGCAGAGATTGAAGCGAAGAAGCGGGATGAGGAATGGATGAACAAGATCATCCCACCGGTAAGGGAAAGATAAGGAAACGGATAGACCCCGGGGCGGTGGGAATCCGTAAAGAGTGAGATCTGCCGCAATTGCTGAAACAAGGGACTGCCTGGAAATAAGGGTAAGCGGGATGACTGCGTTACAATCCATGTAGAATCGATTGCTTTTCCCGATGCTGCCAAAGATTCGGACCTGCAGAGGATGGCAAGTTTTCAGGTTCCCGGGATACCTGTTGCAACAGAAATGAGAATCAGCTGGGAGGAAAAATGCATGGATTACAGACGATTTGGAGATGCGGTCTATATCCGTATGGACAAAGGTGACGAGATCATAGAGGGTGTGCTTGATATCTGCAGGAGGGAAAAAATCGAGTCTGCTGTCTACAGCGGGATCGGAGGGTGCTCTGAGGCACAGATCCAGACCTATCTTCCAGAAACCAATACCTTTGAGACGCAGACCCTGCGTGGCATGCTGGAACTCGCATCCCTGAATGGAAACGTGATCACGGATGAGCAGGGGGAATACTACCATCATACCCACGCTGTCTTTTCCTATAAGGACGGGGAGCATCATTCCCTCGCGGCAGGTCATATCCGGGCGATTGTGGTCCTGTATACGGCAGAAATCGAATTGCGTCCGGTCGTGGGCGGCGTGATCAGACGAAAACCCGATCCTGAAACCGGCACCGGCTTCTGGGATTTCAAGGCATGACATAACGGTCAGATCAAAATCGCCCCGCCTTCCAGAGACTACTCTGGGGCCGGGGCGGATTGCTTTTTACGGAACGGCTCAGAAGATACCATTCCTGTCGGTATTTGCCACTGGGGGTTGGGTGGATGTTTGCAGGTAAGGACCTCTTTCGTGCACCGGTTCGACATGTAACAGACGGCATAAAATGAACATGCCTGGCAAAGCCTGGCCATCAGCAAGTGAGCATCTTTCCTGTTCGTTGCCGCTTTCATCGTTAACGGTAGTTTCGACATTATACCAAAGGTCTGCCCTTGAAAGCCAG
>JAFUBF010000073.1 GCA_017460325.1 Clostridia bacterium
CAGATGGATCAGGCAATCAGACAGATACCCGTGCTGAAGAAGCGGGAGCCGGCTGTGAAGCCGGATACACAGGTCATGGAAGAGGGGGAAAAAGGTGGAGGAGGAATTCAGCTTACATTCTTCGACTGACGGTGCGTCGGAGTTGGCGGAAAAGATCGCGGCGGCATTCGGGCTCAAAGACGCGCACACGGTCCTGCTGGGTCTGATGGCCGGGTATGACATCAAACGCAGGGAGCAGGGCCTGATCGTGTACGACGGAGGGAAGACCGCCTATCTCATCAAGCGGTTTGCGGTGGCAAAGCGGGTGAAGGGATGCACGGAGAGTACATGCCGGCTGTACACGGCGAATCTGAACCGGTTTTTCACGCTTCTGGGCAAGGACCCAAGCCAGTGCAGCCATACGGATGTGCAGGCGTACATTGCGAAGCTGATCATCGACGGGAAATCTAAGGATTATCAGTCAAACATCATCCGGACGCTGTCCAGCTTCTACGGATGGCTGACGAAGGAGGGACTGGTAAACGAAAACATCATGCTGAAGATCGACTCCATCAGGCATAAGCCGCTGAAAAAGAAGTCGTTCACCGATATGGATGTGGAGAAGATCCGGATGGCATGCAGGACCAAGAGGGAAAGCGCCCTGGTGGAGGTGCTGCTGAGTACCGGGTGCCGTGTGTTCGAGTGCGCAGCACTGACGATTGAGCAGTGTAAGGGGGAGGACTTTCAGATCATCGGCAAGGGCGAGAAGACCAGGACGGTGTTCCTTAACGCCAAGGCCCAGATTGCCATTGAGGTATATCTGAAGGAACGGGAAGACAAGAACCCGTATCTCTTCCCGGCATCTGTTGGTGCGGGAACCTCAGCATGTAAGATGACACCTCTGAAGGGCGGAGCTGACTGGTATCGCGATCCGAAACAGGTCAGCAATGACGATCATCTGGACAAGTCGTCAATCGAGGCAATCGTTCGCAAACTGGGAAAGCGGGCGGGAGTGGAGAACTGTCACCCACATCGCTTCAGGCGGACCTGCGCGACGTTTGCGCTGCGGCGCGGGATGGACGTGACGCTTGTTCAGATGATGTTAGGCCATGAGTCCCTGGCAACGACCCAGCGGTATCTGGATATCGCTGATGAGGATCTGAAGAATGCGCATAAGCGGTATGTGGTGTAAGCGAAAATTAAAAGAATTGGGGGAGAAGATGATGACCGCGGATGAGCGAATCGAGAAGCTGTTGAATGCTTTTGGGCAGACCATTGCGGATCTGCCGAAGCCAACCGAAGAAGGCTATGCCTATGAAAAGGACCATAGAATAAGAGCTAGGGAAGCCGCTCTGACGTGGTCAGACGTAAGGTACGCTGCGTGCCCGTTTCTCAACGATTACATCTGCCACATGGCCGACATCATTGACAGGATGGAGATTGCACTGGAAACCGCAAGACGGTGGGGGTCCTGCTCAAAATGCCGTCATTTCTATTCCGACGAAGAGCCCGAAGAAGGGACATGCCAGTGCAGCCATAACTACAATGAATTTGACGACAGATTCGCAATTGATGATCTGTTTCTGACTGGAGGGATGCCAATTGAAACTGACACATAATGAGCAGCTGATGCACCGGAATTTCATGACGCCCATAGACGGTAAGGTCAGGTGCAACGAGTGCCCGCTGAACCTTGCGGACAGGTTTGACGGGGATCTGGTGTGCTATGCCACCATTGATGAAGAGAAAGCCAAGGAAATGAATCTGACGAGGTATTGACAAAAAGGAGGGTGTAACAATGCGTAAATTGATGATTATGGTGATGCTGGCGTGGATCCTGACCAGCGCAGTGATGGCGGATGCAGAAACTCTCTTTGTATGCTGCGTACACAAAGGGGAATGGGTCTGGGTGAGGGAGGCGCCCAGCCATGAGGCAGAGAAGATCGACACCATCCGGTACGGCGTCGAGTGCCAGGTGTCGGAGATCGTTGATCAGTTTGCCCACATCCGGTATCGCGACAACCGGGAAGGGTGGGCAGACGTAAGTTACCTCGAGATGCCCATCAAAGAGACGGTATATACCATCACGACGGAGGGTCCGGTCAACAAGAGGGAAACACCGGACGGGAGGTATTTGGGCCGTGTGAAGGGCGGTGGCACGAGGATCAGCGTCCTCGGGTGGCGGTACTCTCCATCCGGGGAACTGTGGGCCAAGGTCTTCAGGGGAGGGTACATCAAGGCCGAATACTTGCAGATTGCAGAGGCGAACCAATGAACAACAGGGACAGGGAGGCCCTTGGCAGATGCGTGAGGCTGGTCAGCAGGCATATATGCCCGATGTGCAAGGAGTATTTCCTGATGTGGTGCGCACCGTCCAGGTATGGATGGTCTGTGCGCGATAAAGGCGAAATGAAGTACTTTTGCTCATATGGGTGCATGCGGACATACGAGAAGCCACGGATAGAGAAGTCAAGGGAAAAAGCAATGCGGCAGTACCAGGGAGGGAAATAACAATGCGTCCACATGAACTTGATGGCAACATCATTCGCAGCAATTCACATGACACGAAATGGTTCTTCGCACTGTGCGCTGCGGTGCGCACTTTGGAACTGATCGGGGATCAGCTGGCCAGCCGGGTGGATATCCTCGGGGAGCGCAACGCGCTTTCCGAGGTGCACGGTGAGGTGCTCAGAATAACGAATGCGATTCTGGATACGTTCCCTCACGAGAAACATCCGGCGATGGAAAGACAGATGCAATCCATCTACTACAGGATCGATGTGGCCAGGCCGGTGAACGGCAGCAAGGCCAACACCCTGATGGATGTGGATGACCTTGGCACCCTGATGAAGTATGCACACAAAATGAACTGTCAGATCTGCAGCCATCCGTCATGGTGTGGGTCACGCTGCGATCTGGGCAAGGTGTTTGATCGGTGCTGCCCGGAGTCGAGAGGCAAGAAGGAAAGCTGGGCGTTCATCGACATATCCGCAAACGACGACTGATGGAGGGCTGTATGAAAGACCTGATTGTTCTGTTCTTCCTGCTGATATTCGTGGTGTTTATGGTGGTGTTTACATTCAAAACCGGGGCAGGTCTGGCCGACTGGCTGTATCGGCTGATCTTCCGGACATGATCGAGAGGTGACCGCAGTGAAGCGAGATGACCCGATAGAGGTGCTCCGGCAGGTGTACCAGATGGAGCGCCGAATCGAAGACCTGCAGAACCGGATACAGTTCCTGCATGAGGCGGCGACCAGAGGGACTGCATCGTATGCAGCCGGCAGGACATCCGGATCACCGAACCGGAGCGCGATCGAGCGGAACATGGTTACGTCAATCGATCTGGAGCGGCAGCTGGAGCGTACACGCGATAAGCTGATCGCGAAGCGGTACAGGATCCAGAACGCAATCGATGCCATGAGAGACGAAGGCGGGAAGCGGCTGATCGAACTCCGGTACCTGGACCATCTGTCGTGGACTGCCGTCGTAACAAAGCTGGGGATATCTGAAGCTGCATGCTTCCGCCTGCGCAAGGCTGCACTCAGAGAATTTCTGGAAAATTATCAATCTGATAGTTTTTGAGAGTTTTTCTCTGATATAATGGTAAAGTCGGAGAGCAGGGCGGGCAGCCTTGCTCTCTTCATTTATTCGCTGCAATCAGTGGTTAACCGCTGAAGGACGGCGATTTTTTATTACCCGGGGCCCCGTGAGGAAATATGGCAGCATCAAAGAGGAACCGCCCTGACCACGACGGTGCGCACCGTCTGGCGTTCGATCGGGCGAAGAGAAAGATTCTTGCAAGCGAAACCATCTGTGGAATCTGTGGATTACCTGTGGATAAATCGCTGAAATATCCGCATCCAATGTCACCGTGCATTGACCACATTATCCCCATAGATCGAGGAGGACACCCCTCCGATATCCACAATCTGCAGCTTGCGCACTGGAAGTGCAACCGGGCCAAATCCAACAAGCTGATTGTTCCGACAAAGAAAGACGACGCTGCCGGCCCATCCCCACAGAGGGACGCAAACCGGGATTTCCCGCTTTCCATGGACTGGAGTGCGTACAAGGCGAAGGGCTGACACAGGTCAGAACAGGGGGGTACACCCCCGGCCCCCGGGGCCGGCCGACCTTCCATCCGCCGTCTGGGAACTTTTTATCGCGATTTTGGAGAGGAGGGGTGCAGCCCCATGGATTACCTTGGCATTGATTATCTTCGCTCAAAGCTGGCCCAGAAACAGGTTAGAGTACGGATGCGGTACCTATACTATGAGATGAAGAACTCGGTGAGAGACTTCAATATTACCATACCGAAGGAATGGACATGGCTTACTGCATGCCTCGGATGGTCTGCAAAGGCAGCGGATAGCATTGCTGACCGGCTGGTATTCCGAGAGTTCGCTGATGACAATTTCAATCTGAATCAGATCTTCAGCATGAACAGCAAGGATGTCTTTGTTGACTCTGCGATTCTGAGCGCCTGCATCGCATCCTGCGCTTTTGTCTATATCTCTGCCGATGATGATGGGTACCCAAGACTGCAGGTAATTGACGGAGCAAATGCAACCGGGATTCTGGACCCGATTACGATGCTTCTCAATGAAGGCTATGCGATTCTGGAAACTGATCCGAGGACGGAGACACCAATTCTTGAAGCATATTTCACAGCGGAATCCACATTGTTCATTGATCGGGAGAGGAATGAACAGTATGAGATTGATAACCCGGCTCCGTATCCGCTACTGGTACCGATTATTTTCCGGCCGGATGCCAGACGACCTTTTGGCCATTCAAGGATCACCAGGGCGTGCATGGATATCCAGCAGGCGGCACTGCGTACCCTGAAGCGTTCTGAGGTCTCTGCAGAGTTCTATTCGTTTCCGCAGCGGTACATCACGGGAATGGATCCTGATGCGGAGCTGCTTGAAAAGTGGAATGCGATTGTTTCAAGCCTGCTGCAGTTTACGAAAGATGAAGATGGGGATTCTCCGACGCTCGGCCAGTTCCAGCAGCAGAGCATGGCACCGTTCCTGGATCAGCTCAGGTTGCTCGCATCACTCTTTGCCGGCGAGACTGGCCTGACGCTGGATGATCTGGGGTTTGCCACAGAAAACCCAAGCAGCGCTGACGCGATAAAAGCAAGCCATGAAACGCTTCGCCTGACAGCCAGAAAGGCACAGCGCACATTTGGAACCGGGCTCCTGAATGTTGGGTACCTGTCTGCATGCGTTCGTGACGATTTCCCCTATCTTCGCAGGCAGTTCTATCTGACGGTTCCTAAATGGGAACCAATATTTGAACCGGATGTGTCTCAGATTTCCGGTATCGGAGACGCAATCAACAAGATTCAGCAGTCTTTCCCGGATTACTTCACAGAAGAAAAGCTTCGTGATCTTACAGGCTTCTGATGAGGTGACCATATGGATTTGGATGCAATTCTGAAGAAGATTATCGACAGATTTGATCGTGAATATCGGGGAAGCGACAGAGTTCGCGCACTTGAGAAAATCATCTCAGAGGGTGCGGATCATTACAAATATGCCGAAGAAATGGCCAGAGAAGTTGGCAGACTTCTGAACGATGCTCTGCGCGAGTATTTGCCAGAGGCGCTGACAAACGATATGTTGTACAGAGCCACCGCCGATGTCGTCCTGAAGCGGCCGATGCTGAACGCTGCCGCTCATGTGGGTGATGCTGCATCCGCCGTACAAAAGAATATCAACCAGAAGGCTGGAATCGGGATTAATCCGATTGCCCCAGATGTGAATGAAGATCAGATAAATGGGATAATTACCGGCATTTGCAACGCGGAATCGTACGACTCAGGCAAGGAAACATTGTTTGATCAGACAGAGAACTTTCTGGAAGGATATGTGGATGACCATGTTCAGACAAACGCAGGCTTTCAGTATGAGGCAGGCTTAGACCCGACTGTAACGAGGACTGCTACATCAAAATGTTGTAAATGGTGCGAACAGCTTGCCGGAACGTACGATTATGAGAAGGTGCGCAATAAGGGCAATGATATTTGGAGGCGACACAAGAATTGCCACTGCATTATTGATTATAACCCGGGTGAAGATTCAAAATGGCGGCAGAACGTTCGGGCTCGGGGGCGAGTATATTCTGAAAAAGAAGAGATGCGAGAACGCAGATTGCATTACGGAACGCTGGAGAATGCTGAAAGAGGGAACAAAAAGCTCAAAGTTAGAGCCATAAACAATTATGGCATCAATAATCTCTATGTGGATGATAGATTGGATTTATCGCCAAGAGAGGTGAGATGGATCAATACTCAAATCACACAAGCAAAAGACTTGCACGACGTTTCCGATGTATGTAAATCTAAATTCATTATCACGATCGATAATGATGATCTTGCCGCTTATAACCCAACAACAGATGAGTTTTTCATTAGCTCAAGATTGGCTGATAAACGAAATATGACTAGCCTGCAGCAGGGGTATGCCTGTCCTGACGATCCAAGAAGCACATTGGTTCACGAAATTTTCCATTGGAAAGACGCCGAAGAATATAGAAATACAATTGGAACAATAGTAAGTGCCTCGAAAACATCAGAATATACTTTATTCCAGAGAGATAAAGGCCGCATGGAGTTACAGAGGGCAGGAGTAGATCTGAGCGATCTGAATGGAATTAGGCTAAATATCAGCGGCTACGCCGAACATGTTCTAAGCGTTGACAATGATACTGAAGAGGCATATACTGAATATAGAACCAAGCTCTTAATTGAAAAGGGGATAAAATAAAGTGAGAATTTCATTAAACAATGATATTTTCAATGAAATGGAAGATATTCGAGATTACATCTTTTTTGACGGGAAAGAATGGGATGTAAAACCAGAAGCCCCTGAAGAAGTAAAAAAGAAATACTATGATCTCAGAGAACGGTATAGAGGTATCCGTTATGGCGAATAGGTTTGCCTCAGAGTGATGATGAATTTTAAAGGGGAGGGCGAACACTGTGGCCAAAGACGACTACCACGTAATCGTTTACAAGATTCTCCTGTACCTGTATGCGGTTCTGAAGCGCAAAATCGTCTTTGATAAGATATCGTTTGATGCGGTGCTTTCCAAGGCAAACGTATCAGAGGAATATCTGATGGATGTCATCAGAATGATGCAGGATGAGGGCCTGATCAGGGGTGCCTGCTTCACAAAAGTCTGGGGCAATGAATATGTCATGGCTTCTGATATCACCGAAATCACAATTACACCTGCCGGTATTGCTTACCTTGAAGAAAATACCATGATGAAGAAGGTTGGTTCAGTGTTAAAAGAGATGCCTGGCATGGTATCATCCCTGATTAACATTGTTAACCCATAATAAATTCATACGAAAATGAAGCAGTTATGAGGAGACGTCAGCTTACTGATGGATGAGATGGAGGCGTAAATGGATAACCAGGGAATGCAGATGCTAAAAAGACAAATCAAAACTGTTCAGCCAAAATACAGAAAACTCATGGCGGAGATCACCATGAGTTTTGAGAAAGACAAGCTGACACAAAGTGAGGTCAGAAGCTTTATCTCTGTCCTGCGAGATATCACCGAAGCGGCATATTCTGCTTCTCCATTTCATAATCTTGGATTTCTTTTTCAAGATGAGACATGAAGTAGTCGCAAGTCAGAATATAGCTGTTAATCAGATGATCTTGTGCTTGGCCCTGATCATATCTATCGATATCATACTGCCACGTTTTTATCAGATAGAGCATAGTCAGGTCATGAGCCCGTTTTTCGATGTCTGTCATTGCATACACCTCCTTTCACGGAGATGATAGCATAGACAATAAATACATACAACAAAGCTCGACGGAGACGTCGGGCTTTTTTGATGGCCATTTTAGGAGGCGAGAAACCATATGAAGAGAGTGAGAGACCCCACGGCAGAGGGAATAACATCTGGGGTCTAAGGAACACACATAGGAGGGAGTCAGATGGCAGAGCCGAGATTGGGCCGCCAGACTCCAACCACCAGTGTGGTGCTGCCGTATGACGAAACGTTAGGCGAAGAGGCTATACAGCTTTACGAAAAGACCGGGCGCAAGGCTCAGGAATGGCAAAAGCTCATGATTTTTGACATCATGGGACTGACCAGTGAGAAGCTTTGGACACACAGCCGATTCGGATATGCCGTGCCCCGCCAGAACGGTAAAAACGAAATCATATCCATCCGGGAAATGTGGGGGATCATGCATGGTGAGAGGATCCTGCACACAGCACACCGGACCGCGACCAGCCGGGCCGCATGGGAGCGCCTGAAGAGGCTCCTGGATGACGCGGAGATTGATCATAAGGATTCCGGGGCTCTTGGCCAGGAGCGGATCCGGATCAAGTCGACCGGCGGCGTGATCGATTTCCGCACCCGGAGCAAGAGCGGCGGTCTGGGTGAATCATTCGACTTGCTTGTGATCGACGAGGCACAGGAGTATACCACTGTGCAGGAATCCGCGCTGAAGTATGTCATTGCTGCGGCCAGTAATCCCCAGAACCTGTTCTGCGGAACGCCGCCAACGACGGAATCGACTGGAACCGTGTTCATGCACATGCGGGATGAAATCCTGCAAGGTGGTCTGGATGACACCGGATGGGCTGAGTGGTCCGTGGATGAACGCAAGGATCCGCATGATGTGGATGCCTGGTATGAGGCGAATCCGTCGCTTGGGACATTCCTGACAGAGCGGACGATTCGACGCGAGATTGGCGCGGACGTGCTGGATTTCAACATTCAGCGCCTCGGATACTGGATCAGGTATAACCTGAAAAGCGCGGTCAGCCAGGCGGAATGGGATGAACTGCGGTGCAGGACCCTGCCGGAGCTGCGCAGCCAGATATTCGTCGGGATCAAGTACTCAAAGACAGGCACCGTGGCAGTGTCCATCGCGATCCGGACGAAGGATGACCGAATCTTCGTGGAAGGGATCGATTGTAGGCCGGCCCGGGCAGGCACAGACTGGATCGTCAGCTTCCTGCGGTCTGTGGACTATAAGACCTGCGTAATTGACGGTCAAGCCGGACAGGACCTGCTGAAGGAAGCGATGAAGGATGCGCATCTGCACAGTCCGACGCTGCCGAAGGTGGCCGAGGTTGTGCAGGCCAGTGCAAGCTTTGAGGAGCGTCTGGCGTCAAAGGAGCTGTGTCACATGGGGCAGCCATCTATGGTGAACTCCGTGACAAACTGCGAAAAGCGTCTGATCGGGTCCCGCGGCGGCTTCGGTTACCGGAGCATCAACGAATCCTATGATATCGCCACAATGGACAGCATGATTCTTGCGCAGTGGATCTGCGGGAAGAAGACAAAGAAAACCGGAAAACGGCAGCGTGTCAGCTATTAAGAGGTTACTCTTGATAAATTTACCGATACCACCGGGTTAAGTGGGAGGAGAATCGAAATGGCAGAGTTTACACCTATCAATACACAGGAAGAACTGGACAGAGTGATCGCATCGCGCCTGCAGCGTGAGCGGGAAACCATATCGAAACAGTTTCAGGCTCAGCTGACCGAGCGTGATCAAAAGATCACCGGCTATGAAAGCCAGGTCAAGGAGCTCAATACCAAACTGGATGGGTTTGCTGGACAGACCCAAAAAATCACAGAGATGGAAGCCAAAATCAAGGGATACGAGACCAGCTCGGTAAAAATGAGAATCGCCCGTGAAGTCGGTCTTCCATATGAACTTGCAGAGCGTCTGTCCGGAGAGGACGAGAAGGCGATAAAAGCGGATGCTGAGATGCTGAAAAGGCTGGTCGGCACGAAAACCGCACCGCTGAAGTCCACTGAACCGGGCGGGGCGAATGTGACTGCGGCAGCCTGGTCACAGATGCTGCAGCAGATGAAAGGAGAATAATCATGGCAAATCCTGTAACGAAACTCGCATTTCCTGAAGTTCTGATCACGGAAATGTTCAACCTTGTCCGCGGGCAGTCCGCTGTTGCGGGCCTGTGCGCACAGAAACCGATGCCCTTCAACGGCCTGAAGGAGTTCGTGTTCTCGCTGGATGGCGAGGCGTCCATCGTCGGTGAGGGCGAAGCGAAGCCGGCAAACGGTGCCACATTCACCCCTGTGGTGATTGCGCCCATTAAGTTTGTCTACCAGACCCGCGTGACGGATGAGTTCATGCATGCGGCCGACGAAGCCCGTCTCGGGTACCTGCAGGCGTTCGCGGACGGTTTCGCGAAGAAGATTGCCCGCGGCATTGACATTGCAGCCATGCACGGATGTGATCCCAAAACCAAAGCACCTATCTCCGCACTGGCGACGAAGTGCTTTGATGGCGTTGTCACCAACGTCGTGACTTATGACGCCAACAATCCGGATACAAATCTGGACGCTGCCATTGCAGCCATCACTGCCGGCGAGCGCATCACCACCGGTATGGCCATCTCTCCGACGTTCGGTGCGCAGATGGCCAAGGTGAAGGTCAACGGCGTTGTGCAGTACCCTGAATTCCGCTTTGGCGGAGCGCCTGGCGCGTTCGCCGGATACGGCCTGCAGATGAACACCACGGTGCCCATCCAGGCTACGGGCGCGACGGAGACGGACCATGTCATCATCGGAGACTTCGCCAATGCGTTCCGGTGGGGCTATGCCAGGAACGTCCCGCTCGAGGTCATCGAATACGGCGATCCTGACGGTGCCGGCCGTGACCTGAAACAGTACAACGAAGTGTGCCTGCGTGCTGAGGCATACATCGGCTGGGGCATCCTGGACAAAGACAGCTTCGCGCTGGTACAGGCTTAATGCTTTACCGGAATGTCCGGACCGGCGCTGTAATCGACGTTGACAGCATCATGAAGGGAGACTGGCAGGCGGTTGAGCCTGCCAGTGCCTCTCATGCATCGGAAGACAGCCCGGCTAAAAAGCCCACCACCGCGAAGGGGGCGAGCAAGAATGCAGTACGCAAGTCTAAGTGATGTGAATACGCTGTGGCGTCATCTGACACAGGAAGAGTCAGAGCGGGCGGCGGAGCTGCTTGAAGTGATATCCTCATCTTTGCGGGTGGAGGCACGGAAGGTCGGGAAAGACCTGGATGCGATGATCGCAGAGGATGAGGATCTGGCTGAGGTGGCAAAGTCCGTCACTGTTGATGTTGTCGCCAGGACGCTGATGACCAGCACCAACCGTGAGCCGATGACACAGTTCTCGGAATCGGGGATGGGATACAGCGCCAGCGGATCATTCCTCATTCCGGGCGGCGGCCTGTTCATTAAGAAGAGCGAGCTGGCCAGACTCGGGCTGAAGCGTCAGAGGATCGGGGTGATGGAGATCTATGGCATTCCTGAAAGGGATTGACGTGATCCTGCATGAAAAGGTATCCGTCGGCAAAGACGCATTCAATCATGAATTGTTCGAAGATGTCCCGGTGACAGTCTCGAATGTACTGGTGGCACCGGTTGAGAGCAGCGACCAGGAAATTCTGAGCGATGTCAGCATGGCCGGAAAGAAAGCCAGGTATCAGCTCGGGATCCCGAAGGGGGACACACATGTCTGGGATGACGTGACGGTCGAGTTCTTCGGGGAGACATGGCGAACGATCGGCTTCTCTGTCATTGGGATAGAGGACCTGATCCCACTTGACTGGAATCGAAGGGTGCTGGTGGAGCGGTATGGCTAAGCTGAGGGTCGAGCTGAACAGTGCCGGCGTCAGAGAACTCCTGAAGTCTCCTGAAATCATGCAGGCTTGCAGGGCTCAGGCGCTGATGGTTGCCGGCAGGGCCGGAGATGGGTACGAGGTCAGCGAATATACCGGCAAGACGCGTGTCAATGTGTCGGTGCATGCATCGACCAGGGAAGCGTATAAGGACAATCTGAAAAACAACACACTTTTGAAGGCGGTGGGCAAATGACAATCGAGGAGCGGATCATCAGATATCTGGATACCGTTTTAGCGGTCCCTGTCTACGCCGAGCGGCCGAACAGCCCGGATGCCGAGTATATCATTGTGGAGCGTACCGGCGGGGGCACCCGCAATTACGTCAGGACGGCGACGGTTGCGATCCAGTCCCATGCAGATTCGCTGTATCGGGCATCATCGCTCTGCGAAACGGTTGTAACGGCAATGGAGTCCATCACTGAGCTTGAGAATATCAGCCGGTGTGAGCATGATGGCTCATACAACTACACAGATACGGACAGCAAAAAATACCGCTATCAGGCGGTATTCAACCTTGTCTATATGGACTATGAGGAAGGAGAATAACAATGTCGAACACTACTGCGAATGTCACTACCGGTAAACCCAAAGTCAGCGGCTCGATCTACCGTGCTCCGCTTGGATCCACGCTGCCGACGGATGCAGCGTCGGACCTCGGTGCTGCATTTGCCTGCATGGGGTACATCTCCGACAATGGAGTAACCAACAATAACAGCCCCGAGTCCGATTCCGTGAAAGCCTGGGGCGGAGATACCGTGCTGCACTTCCAGACGGATAAGCCGGATACGTTCGGTTTCACGATGCTGGAGGTGCAGAACGAGGAGGTTCTGAAGTCCGTCTACGGCGATGATAACGTCACCGTGACGGCGGCCACGGCATCTGATCCGAAGCAGATTGCCATCCAGGCAAACTCCAAAGAGCTGGAAGAATCCTGCTGGGTTATCGACATGATCATGACCAACCATGGCATGAAGCGGATCGTGATCCCGAAGGGCAAAATCACCGAGATCGGCGAAGTGCACTACCAGGATTCCGACGCAGTCGGGTACGATGTGACGGTTTCCGCGGTGCCGGATGCAAGCGGAAATACCCACTATGAGTATATGTCTGTTGGTGTGCATGCGTAAGAGCCAGAAGGGGGATAACAATGAAAGACGCTGATAACTGCATGAAAATCACGCTGAAAAGCGGGGTAGAGCTTCAGGTTGACAGGAGCTTCATGGATGACATGGAGCTCCTTGATGATCTCATGGCTGCGGACAGAGGGGACGGGATGGCCATTTCCCGCATCCTCGACCGCATCCTGGACAAAGATAACAAGAAGGCGCTCTATGACAGCCTCCGCGAAAACGGGCGGGTGAAAGTATCCCGCGTCGTGAGCGCATTCCTGGAAATCCTTGAGACAGCCGGTGGAGAAGCCGGAAAAAACTGATCACCCTGATCGGTATGCTGCATGCAGACGAGACTGCTGTAATCTGTGATCTGGCTGAGACGTATCATGTGCTGGACTATCGGGCGCTGCCGCTGAAAACAGTGGCAGCGCTTGCATCTGGTCTGCGGGAGGACTCGCGGATCCGGATGAAGCTGTCCGGGATGAAGGCGACAACAGATACGATGCTGGCAGCAGCGACGGTGGACCGACTGTCCATGCTGGTCTGGGCGAAAACCAAAGACGGGGAACGGGGCTGGAACAAGCCGGAATCGATCCTTGAAAAACTTACGGCGGACAGTCGCGAGGAAGAGTTCGTAACCTACGATACTCCGGAGGAATTCATGCAGGCCCGTAAGGCATTACTCGGGGAAGGAGGATAACTATGGCAACAGAACTGGCAAAAGCCTATGTGCAGATCATCCCGTCAGCACAGGGAATCAGCGGCAGCATCAGCAATGTGCTGGGCGGCGAGGCAGACCGTGCGGGAGAATCTGCCGGGAAAGGCATCGCCGGTAAGCTTGGCGGAGCCCTTGCCAAAGGTGTCGCGGCTCTGGGTGTAGGAAAGATGGTTACAGATGCCATCATGGGTGCGTCAGAGTTTGAGACGACAATGGCCAAGGTCGGCACACTCTTCACGGGCACCGGGGAAGAGTTCGAAGCGCTGCAGTCCAGGATAATGGGGCTGTCATCTGAGACGGGCATGGCAGCCACTACGCTTGGAGAGGCAGCCTACTCCGCGTTATCTGCATCGGTCCCTATGGAGGACCTCGGGTATATTCTGGAGCGGTCATCCAAGCTGGCCATTGCCGGCTTCACAGATGTGGATACAGCGCTTTCCGCCACTGCGAAAACCATGAATGCCTACGGGATGACCGGTGAGGATGCAATCAACCGTGTGCAGCAGGTTCTGATCCAGACGCAGAACAAAGGTATTACGACGGTCGGTGAGCTGGGCGCCAGTCTGGCGCAGGTGACGCCGACGGCTGCTGCGATGGGTGTATCGTTCGAACAGGTCGGAGCGGCCATGTCTCTGATGACGGCCAGAGGTACTCCGACGGCTCAGGCCACCACGCAGCTGAGATCGGCCATCGCCGAGCTGGGAAAGAGTGGAACCAAAGCATCCAAGGCGTTTGATAAGGCGACAAAGGGAACGGCCCTTGCAGGAAAGAGCTTTAAACAGGTCATGGCGGAAGGCCATGACCTGGGCGAAGTGATGGGTCTGCTGCAGGCATACGCAGACAAAACCGGCATGTCGATGGTTGATCTGTTCTCGTCTATTGAGGGCGGTAATGCAGCCATGATGATTGCATCGGACATCGAAACCTTCAATGCGGACCTGAATGCCATGTCAGAACAGGCCGATGTTGTCGGCGACGCGTATGGCAAGATGGCAAACACGTTCAGTCAGTCGTTCAAGTCCGTGGGCGAGAGTCTTAAGAACTTTGGATCGGCGCTTGCTCTGGGTTTGGATGTCGGTCCGGCCATAGAGAAGCTTGGAGCATCTGTGTCATCGTTCCTGACCGGCAACCTGCTCCCGATGCTCGGGAATCTGGTGACCGGCTTATTGTCTAACCTGCCGGCGCTGCTGACCGCGGCCGGCAAGCTGGTCCAGGATTTACTCTCATACTTTGCCAATGTTGACTGGATCCAGGTTGGCAAGAGCATCCTGAGCGGCGTGACGGGGGTTATTGATACGGCCGGGAAGTGGCTGCTTAACCTGGGCAGCCAGGCGCTGGCGGCGATAACGTCGATCAACTGGGGTGAGCTTGGGACTAAGATTCATGACGGCGCGGTGTCGCTCATCAATGACGGCGGAGCATTCCTTAAGAACCTGTTTGATACAGCCCTGCAGGCAGTCACGACGATTAACTGGTCGGAGGTCGGGCAGGCGATCCTGAACGGAGTAACCGGGTTCATTGATTCGGCAGGCGCATTCCTGTCGAACCTGTTTGGGTTTGGAAAGGATGCTACCGTCGGAATCGATTGGGGCGAGATCGGCAGCACAATTGTCGGCACCGGTCTGGCGCTACTCAGTGATGCCGGACAGTTCCTGAAGAATCTGTTTGACCAGGGCCTGCAGGCGGTAACCGGGATTAACTGG
>JAFUBF010000008.1 GCA_017460325.1 Clostridia bacterium
GGCACGGGCAAGTCCACCAGTACAGGCGGGAAACGTCCGGAGCATTTTTCTCTGGACGAATCCAGGTACTATGTCTGTCTGGCTCTCTGGCCTCAGGAAACACGGGTTCATCTGTATTCCATCCGGCATGACCGGATCGCCTCAAAAACCTATACAGAGCCTCTGCCGGAAACAGCCGATGAGGCAGGTCGCCGGACGGCGGCCGTGGTTACCGAGCTGCTTAAGGAACAGCATATTGCCCCCTCCTCCGTCGTCGCCGCCTCTGTTTCCGTTCCCGGAACCGTCGACCATGAAACCGGAACGCTGCTCTTCTCCTCTCACCGGCCTGCCTGGGGCACCCGCATTCACCTTCTGGATGAATTGCACGCCCTCCTGGGAGCTGAAACGCCGCTGTTCATTGAAAACGCCGGCAAAATGTGCGCCCGGCCCTACCTGACCGATCCCGATGTCCGGTCCAAACGTGTACTCGTCCTGTTTACCACCTGGGGCCTTTCCGGCTGCATGATCGAGCGGGGGCATATCCTCAACGGCCGAAATTCCCTGATCGGTGAAATCGGCCACATGATCATCGACCCCAACGACCCGGAACCCTGCGGCTGCGGAAGCTACGGCTGTTTTGAACGTCTGGTCTCCCGCTCCAGAGTCAACCGGATTCTGAATTCTCTGACCCGGGACGAAAGCCCTGAGTCTCTGTCCATCCCGGACGTCTTTGCCAGAAGCGCCGAGGGCGATGCCTTTGCCCGTCAGACTCTGCACATGCTTGCCGGCACCTTTGCCTGCGCCCTTCGAAACATTTCCCTGAGCTTTGACCCGGATCTGGTCATCTTCCAGGGGGATTACGGCGCCGCCGATGCACACTTTGAAACGGAGCTTCGGAATCAGATGGCCGATTTCCGCTATCTGCCGACCTCCCACCCCTTCGAAATCCGGTTCGATCCCCGTCCTCTCCACGAGATGGATGCCGAGGGCAGCTTCATCGCCCTGGATCACCTGTTCTTTGACCACGGTGACCATTACCAGTCCTGATCCGTCCGGTTTCCGGACGGTTTTTTTGTCGTATCCCGCTACCACCGGAAGCGGTCGGAAGGTAGGATGAAACGGTCTTCCGGGGATTAAACAAAATGTCCGGTTCTGTCAGGGAAAGACCGTCAGCATGGGAATCCCCCATGTCAGCCTGCAGTTCCCGTGAGAGGACAGATCAGGCCGTTATAGTCCTCCGGAAACACGGCCTTTTTCCCCGCCGGTCATCTTCTTCCTCTCCTGTCATGCGTCCGGTAGTATTGCGCCTTGTCCTGATACATTGCCTCATCTGCCCGTCTGAACACATCCAGATACTCCCGGTCTGTCTTCCTGTCGTAACTTGCAAATCCTTTCGACAGGGAAAGCGGCATCCGGTAGCTCTTCTCTGTTTTATTTTCCTGGTCTATCAGATCATCCAGGTTCATAAACAGCAGATCCATTTCCGCCGCCGGCTCATCCTCCAGCACAGCGATAAACTCATCCCCGCCAATCCGATACAGATTTCCCCTGCCGAAAACATGAATCAACGCATTGGTCATATCCGTAATAGCAGCGTCTCCCTGCTCATGGCCATAATTATCGTTGATACTCTTGAGCCCGTTCATATCAAAGACAGCCGCAGCAAAAGACAGTTCTTCCGTGCCGATCTTCCCGTCAATCTCCCGGATTCGTTCGAAATAAGCGCTTTTGTTCCCAATTCCGGTCAGGGCATCTGTGACCGCCAGTTTGCTCAGCCGTCGATTCGCTTCCTCCAGTTTCCTGTTGGCTTCTTCCAGTTCCTCCGTTGTCGCTTTGATAAATGCCGCCATGCGACTGATCATGGAAACTTTACCATCAAACTGATGCACATCCCGGACATTTTTCGTCTCTGTCGGTTGTTTTGCTTTTCCTTCCCGCAGGGCGGCAATCACCTGGGTCACATTGTGCTGAATGACCTCCTTCCCGGTACGCAAAAACTCTCCGGAAGTATAACAGCCTGATGTCGGCGCAACGTTCTGATAGGGTTCCGTTTCCTTCCCGACTTTGGAATTCCCCCAGAACGTTCTTCTGCCCGCACAGGAAAAAACGAAGATGCAGTCCGGCGAAAAAGGCCGCAGCCGTTCTCCTTCCTGCCATGCGGATTCCAGGATGGTCCACGGATCTCCATAGGCAATTCTGGCTTCTGCCCCCTGATAGATCGCTGCCGTCATCGTCAGGGATCCATCCGGATTGCTGGCCGTCGGCGCCCGCAGAACGTCTATTCCATTGTACCGATACAGGAACGGGAATTCCAGCGTGTTGGAAAAGAAGTTCTCATCGTTTTGAATATGGAGATACTTGTAATAGGTATCATAGGCAGGCTTATGATTCAGTTCTTTCAGGACAGGTCCATCTGTCGCTGTGACATGCAGGAAGGATCCCAGCGGCTTCCATCCGGTCAGATAACTCGTTTCGATATGCAACTCGTCTCCGCCAAAGAGAATAAACACAACGCTCTTTTCCTGATATCCACCCGCGCTGGAAAAAACACAGGCTTCATCCTGTTCCAGATCCTCGCAGAATGCTCCGCCTCCAAACACCTGAATTCCATCGGGAAGTTCAGACAGCCCATCACAAAAATCAGACATGGACATGCCCCGGATCGTGATCAGAAGCTCAATTCCCTTCACCCAGGGGCGCTTCAGCACTTCTTCTCTGAACCGGGCTGTCACATCTTTCTGTGTGTCTGCCGAAACGGCATACTGAAGTACCTCCACTTTGCTGGAGGGATGTTCAAAAAATGTACAGATGACCACAAAGGAACCGCCTGAAAAGTCCCCGTTCAGAATATTCCCATTCGTGGAACATCCGGCTATCACCGCTTCCGGGATTACGCGTCTGATCTCTCTGCACACCTTTTCTATTTTGTCCCTGTCCAAAGTCTCCGTATACAGTTGGATCAAGGCGCCGGAATAAGGGTTGTTTCCGTTCCGCTTTCTGATCTTATTCAGTTCAGCGGACAGTTCACTGTCGTCTCTGAACGCAAACTGTATCTGCTTCATGCGCTGATCCTCCGTTCTTACCGTTTCATCCCGACACACACTGGCCTTCCGACACCAATCAGTCGATAGCTTACTGTAAAGGCACCCTCTTCGTCCAGCGCCTTTATCCTGTTTTCTCTGCCTTTCTAAAGCGCCCCCACGAGGCTATTCCTGGCTTTGCCGTGTCTTTCTCTCTGAACAGGACAGACCGGGGCCTTCATCCGCCAAAACATACACTCGCCATGTAACAAGGAAAACCGGAGGTAGACGCCTCCGGTGAACCGGTTTTATCCAACCCGGACAGCCGCGTGTCCGGTGAGCTCCACCGTACGCTCATCCGGCTGTCCCAGGCCCGCAAACAGCTGCACGCTGCCCTGTTCCACCCACTTGCCGCTTTCATCCGCCACCAGCAGATTCCGGCGTTCGACCCGGAGGATACCGGACCATTTGCCCTTTGCCGGCACATGGAACCGGGCAAAAGCCACCAGCCTCGGATTGCGCGGAGCCAGTACGCTTCCTTCGTTCCGGGCGTAAATCTGTACCACCTCATCCGTGTCCCTGTCCCCTGCATTTTCGGCGTGGACACGAATCCGGAGGCTGTCCTCATCTTCACTTACCAGCGTGGCACCGGTGATGGTAACGTCTCCGTACGTCAGACCATAGCCAAAGGGATAGAGCGGCTGTTTACCGAAGTAACGGTAGGTCCTGCCCTCCATCCGGTAATCCGTAAACGCCGGCATCCCGGCCAGCTGCTCATTGCGATAGAAGGTAACCGGCAGTTTTCCGGAGGGCGAGCACTGACCCAGCAGAATATCCGCAACCGCACGTCCGCCGCGGGCACCCGGATACCAGGCCAGCAAAATGGCATCCGCCTTTTCCCCGGCCTTCCCAAGGTCAATGGCACCCCCGGCCATCAGGACAATGGTCGTCGGTTTTCCGACGGCAAGCACCGCCTCCATCATCCGCCGCTGGGATTCCGGAAGGTACAGGTCCTGCTTATCCGCCGAACCGTAGGGATTACTGGTGTCCCCCTGCTCCCCTTCCAGCGTCTCGTCCAGGCCCACCACCAGAATGACCGCATCGCTGTTTTCCGCGACCGTTACCGCCTCGGCCAGCCGGTCATCCGGGCAGGCAGAGAGCCCGTCCACCCGATCCTTGTACAGATGGCAGCCCACGGAGCAGAGCACACGTGCCTTCCCTTCCAGCGCATCCTGAAGCGCCGTCTGGACCGTAATGTACCTGGATGAGGTGCCGTGATAGTTGCCCACCAGGGACCCGATGCTGTCCGCATTCGGTCCAATGACTCCCAGCGTCCCCAGCCGGTCCGTTGAAAGCGGCAGCATGCCGTTGTTTTTGAGCAGCACGCAGCTCTCTCTCGCTGCCCGCTCTGCCTCGTTCAGATGTTCCGGGCATTCCACGACCGTATACCCGATCCGGTCATATGCCGAACCCTCTCCCATGATTCCCAGCATGTACCGGACCGTAAACAGCCGGACCGCGCTTTCGCGAACGGTTTCCTCGGACACCAGGCCCGCCCGAACCGCTGTCACCAGGTTTTCATACGAACAGCCGCAGTTGAGATCGCAACCTGCATTGATGGCCATAGCCGCCGATTCCACCGCATTTTCGGTTACATGATGTCCCTCATGGAAATCCCGGATGGCCCAGCAGTCGGAGACAAAATGCCCCTCAAATCCCCATTCATTCCGGAGCAGGTTCATGAGCGTTTCCGACGCGCAGCAGGGTTCCCCGTTTGTGCGGTTATAAGCCCCCATGACCGCCTCAACCCCCGCTTCCCGCACCAGTTTTTCAAAGGCCGGGAGATACGTTTCCGCCATATCCTTTGCACCGGCCGTGGCATCAAATTCATGCCGCAGGTCCTCCGGTCCCGAATGGACGGCAAAATGCTTGGCACAGGCAGCCGCCTTCATGACATCGCCCGTTCCCTGCAGTCCCCGCACATAGGCAGCGCCCATCTCGCCGGTCAGGTAGGGATCCTCCCCGAACGTCTCCTGTCCTCTGCCCCACCGGGGATCCCTGAATATGTTGATGTTGGGCGACCAGAACGTCAGTCCCTTGTAAATATCCGTGTCTCCGTGGCGGGAGGCCGCGTTGTACTTGGCGCGTCCCTCCGTTGCCGCCACATCCCCCAGCCGCTCAATCAGCTCGGGATCAAACGTCGCCGCCAGGCCAATGGCCTGGGGAAACATGGTGGCCATGCCTGCCCTGGCAACGCCATGCAGGGCCTCGTTCCACCAGTCATACGCCGGAACGCCCAGCCGTTCAATGGCCGGCGCCCTGAATATCAGCTGACCGGCCGCTTCCTCCAGTGTCATCTGTGCAACCAGCCGTTCCGCCAGAACACGTGCCTGTTTCCGTTTCATCTTTCCGCCCCTCTCTCCCCGACAAATCCTGTCCGGAGTCTTTTTCCTTCGCCGTCTCCTCTTTGGCCGCATCCCCGGACATATGTCCGGCTTTCTTTCCGTCCGGTAAAACCAGATCCTGTACCGTCAGCTTTCCGATTCTCCGGAGAAACCGCGACATCGGTTTCTCCTCTTTTTTCATTCGCTCAAACACATCCTGACAGCAGACCCCGAAGAGATCATCCCCGGTGGCCTCAAAGTGGTGCCACAACCGTGTCTTAAAGCGCCTGAGAGTCACTTTTGAAAAAGGCAGTTTCTCCTCGGTCGTCCGGTGCAGAGCATACTGAAACGTCAGATCCGTCAGCATCCGCAGAAACAGATCCTCCTCCGAAATCCCCAGAAGCACCTGCAGCATACACGCTCCCACCAGATCATTCGTCGGGGAGGCAGGTCTGCCATGGGTGCTGTAAATCGGATCGAACATGGACTCATCGATCTTCGGATATACCCTGTCCCCGAAGGGACCCGCCCAGCTGGACAGGACCGCCTTCCGGGTCTGCTCCCCCGCATGTTTCATATGATCCTCGAAGAAATTCAGCTGCGTATCCCGCATATTGTCTGTTCTGGCCATCGCTAAACCCTCTGTCCGTCCAGTGCCCCATGGTCCGGTTCACCCGATACGGTTCCCTCAAGGTGAATTTCCAGCTGTTCCTGTTACCTGAAAGTATTATATCGGCACAGGCGTTACTTTGCAATCCGGAAAACGCAGGAACCCGGCATTCCGTGTCCGATAGAACGAACAGGCGATGCACTGCATCGCCTTTTTCCTTATTTTGCAGATTCGGTTGCACGTGTTTCGCGAATCACATTGACCTTGATCTGTCCCGGATACTCCATCTCGTTCTCGATCCGCTTGGCAATCTCACGGGCCAATACCACGGTTCCGTCGTCATTGATGTCCTCGGGCTTGACCATAATCCGGATTTCACGGCC
>JAFUBF010000074.1 GCA_017460325.1 Clostridia bacterium
AACAGAGGCAGTTTCATCCCCAGAAGCGGAAGCGGCACCGTCAGCGGCGGTTCCACTCTCAGAATCGGAGGCAGCTCCATCAGAGGCGGTTTCGCCCTCAGAATTCAAGTCGGCATTTTCACTGAAGTAGGAAAGCGGATAGACCTCACTTGACAGCAGGCCGCTTCTTTCCTCAATATCGGTGGTTTCCCAGAACTCAAAGACCTCTTCGGCATCGTTGACGGCGAAAAAAACATCCGTAAAGATCTCCAGACCATCGTCCATGGTCCTTACGTAATGATACTCAATTGCCTTCATGCCGTTGATGGTGACGTTATGCTTTGTGATTTGTTCACCGATGTGTTCGGTCGCCCAGTCCGCAGCCTCGGAAAGATCCTTGAAATTGGAACCGTAGAACTCAACGATCAGATGCTGATCTTCTGTGATAAAGGCGAAATATGGAACACCTTCGTCGTTAATGGTGGCGTTGTCTTCCGTGGGAGCCATGTCACCTGGGAGACCGAAGCCGATGCTGAGGTCGGTCAGTTTTACCAATGTTACATCTGAGGGGTTTCCCTCGGCCAGGGCAACCCAGGATGCGATCAGTAGAATGACAAAGAACAGAATGCTCAGTTTTTTTCTCATAGGTTTGCCTCCTAAAAATGATAAAGAACACAGCTCTGACTGAATAATAACGAGATTACCCGAATAATTCAATACGGAAAATGAAACCTGGGTGGTTTTACGGAGTGTACAGGGGCGTTTCTGCTGACGGGAAGAAAGGCAGCGCCATCAGAAAAAGCTCAGGATTCCGCCGGAACCCTGAGCTTTTGCGTCATTGCGAAGATGGAATTACTGGATGTCAATGTACTGCGTCTTGATGTATCCCTCGCCCTTGGAGCAGCTTACCTTGGTCCATTCGCCTTCGGTTTCCAGAAGAACAAGCTTTTCGCCTCTGTTGATCTGTGCGACATAGTTGGCGTTGGCATTCGGCTCGACACGGAGGTTTACCTTATCGGCTGTGCAGATACCGGTGGCAGTACCGTCGGAGGCCGTTCCGCCCTCAGAACCGGAGGTATCAACTTCGCTGAAGTAGGAAAGCGGATAAAGCTCACTTGCCAGTTTGCCGCTTCTGTCCTCATCAAAAGTGGACTCCCAGAATTCAAAGACTTCTTCGGAATCGTTTAAGGCGAAAACGGCGTCCGCGTAAGTGGTCACGCCTTCATCGGAGGTGTTTGTGTAAGTGTACTCAATTGCCCGCATACCGTTGATTTCGACATCGTGCCTTGTGAGCTGGTCGCTGACGTGTGCAGTAAACCATGCTTCTGCTTCAGAGAGATCCTTGAAGTTTGAACCGTAGAACTCAACGATCAGCCGACCATCCTCAGAGATAAAAGCAAAATACGGGACGCCTTCCTCAGTAATGGTCGCATTTTTTTCCGTGGGGCTCATGTCAGCGGGGAGACCGAAGACGATGCCGAGATCAGTAAGTTTTGTCGGCACCGCGTCCGAGGTCGTTTCCTCTGCCAGCGCAGCACAGGCCGTGATCAGAAGAGGGAGAATGAACAGAATGCTCAGATTTTTTTTCATGGATTTTCCTCCTAAAAGATGATAGAGAGCAGAGAATAGCTCTGCAGAGAGAATAATACTGAAAAATGCGGAAAATTTCAACACAGAAAATGCGCGTTGACTGCTTTTTCGGATGGACAGATTCCAGGAAAACAGGGACAGTTCTGAATCCTGTGTTTCGGATTTTTCCGTAAACGAGGCGACAAAGGGAGCGTAGATGAGCGGTTATGGGGACATTCGAGTCCGTTCTGAACAGAAAAAACACGACCGGAGGCTGATCGGTACTGTGAAAAACGGAATTGACATTTCCGGGGAAAATGTTAGAATACTCCGTGTTCATCGGAGGGTGGATTGTTCTTTGAAATAATCAACCGGATAAGATGCGGGCCCTGCCTGTCACTTATCCGGTTTCTTTTTGAGGGTTGATATGCACAAGATTAATACTTTTACAAGAGGGAAGATTTTGTCTCCGCTGATTCGTTTTATGCTGCCGGTCTTTTTTGCCATGTTTCTCCAGTCTATGTACGGGGCCGTTGATCTGCTGATCGTGGGACAGTTTGCCCGGTCGCTGGATGTTTCTGCCGTATCAACGGGATCCCAGGTCATGATGACGCTGACCAATCTTGTATCCAGTTTTGCCATGGGGACGACGATTCTGCTGGGGCAGCGGATCGGGGAGGGACGTACCCGGGAAGGCGGAGGCGTGGTGGGCAGCAGCATCTGTCTGTTTGGCGTGATTGCCGGCGTGTTCACGATTCTGATTCCGCTGCTCGCAGGACGCATGAGTACGGTGATGAATGCGCCGGAGGAAGCGTATTCGGCGACGGTTTCCTACATCCGAATCTGCGGGTTCGGCTCCGTTTTCATCATTGCCTATAACCTGATTGGCAGTATCTTCCGTGGGATAGGGGATTCCAAAACGCCCCTGATGACCGTGGCGATTGCCTGTGCCTGCAATATTGCGGGGGACCTGATTCTGGTGGCCGTTTTTCATATGGGAACAGCGGGCGCTGCCATTGCCACGGTGTTTGCACAGGCGGCGAGTGTCATGATTTCACTGAAAATACTGAGCCGCAGGGAACTTCCGTTTCATTTTGAACGAAGCGATATCCGTTTTCGGAAGGAGATCATCCGGCGGGTGACCTGGCTCGGACTGCCCATTGCGCTGCAGGATCTGCTGGTCGGGATTTCCTTTCTCGTGCTTCAGGCGATTGTCAATGGTCTTGGACTCATTCCCTCTGCAGGAATCGGGGTGGCAGAAAGGGTCTGCGGCTTTATCATGCTGATTCCCTCTGCGTTTATGCAGGCCATGGCGGCGTTTGTTGCGCAGAATATCGGTGCCGGGCGGTATGACCGGGCCAGAAAAGCCCTCTTTTATGCCATTGGTGTATCGTTCCTGCTGGCCTTTGTCATGTTCGCCGTGTCCTTCTGGCGCGGGGATCTGCTGTCCGGGATTTTCT
>JAFUBF010000075.1 GCA_017460325.1 Clostridia bacterium
GCCAATAGTCTCAAGGGCGGCCTGCAGGGCACACTGTTCCCGGCAGGGGCAGCTTTGATTCTGCGACATGTCTTCCTCCAACTCCGCTTTTTCTTTCTTACAACGGAAAAAATACGTTATTGACAGTACCTGACTGTTCCTGTACAATCCTGGCAGATAAGAAATCCGTTGTAAAGACTGAATTCTGATCTTAACTCTGTTGGTTCCGATGGAATCAGCTGATACAATAACCAGGAAAGAGGACAACATTATGAAGACCATTACAAAGGAAATGACCATCCGCGAAGTTCTTGAAATCGACCCGACCACTGCCCCCATTATGACGGAGGACGGCATGCACTGCATGGGCTGCCCCTTCAGCCAGATGGAAAGCCTAGAGATGGGCTGTGCCGCCCACGGCAGCGATGTCAACGCACTTGTCGACAAGCTGAACGAGTACATTGCCAGCAAGGCCTGATTTCTGCTTCCGAAAGGTCGCCGAAAAAACAATCATGATATCGTAACAGCGCCGCCGGACTGATGCCGGCGGCGTTGCTTTTTCCCCGAGGCTTCCTGTCAGTACCCGATCTATACCCAGGGGAGTCGGAGGTCCGGGGCTTAGTACAGTACCTTTTCCGCATCTTCCGCGCTGGCAAACGGGCCGGGAATCGTTTCCGTCCCGCGATGATTGCCAAAGTAATCCCGGTCGAAGACAATATCCGTTCCATCCGGATTCTCGAACCGCTGTTCCGGCTCAAACGCCTTGCCCAGCGTTTCCGTGCAGAGTATGCTGTCCCTGAAATCCCCAAGCTTGCTGTAGACATTCGTCCTGAGGCTGTATTTTCCGTTCTTCTTCACCAGCTCGACGGTCACCTTGCTGTGGTCATCGCTCAGCATATGCTGCTCATGTTTGCAGACCGTCGCACCGCCGAAATACGCATTGCCCTCCACCCATACCGGCAGATGGCCGAAATGCGCCTCTGCCAGTGCGTGCATGTCAGGCCGCCCCTCCCCTTTGAACGGCTCGAACCACTCCTCATATGTGGGAAAGATGTCAAAGGGCGCCGTTCCGACAAAGGGATGATCCGCATCCGTGGGCTTTTTCGTTTCGTCCTCCACCGGATACGCCTGGATGAAGAGGTTGTTGTAGATCCGGTCATCGCCGTGGAGGATGGTCATGAAACCGGCCACCTCCGTCCTGTGACGAATGTGGTAAGGCGTGTACCGGGGCTCCCGCTGCCCGTTCACGATACTGTCCACACCGCTGTTGATCAGGCTGAAGCCACCCAGGATCAGGTTATGGACGCAGGCAATTCCCTCGGAGGGAATCGTGATGCTCACGGGACTCATCAGCACGTTGTTGTCAATCAGCGTCGGGCCGTGCCCCACCTCGATAAAGACATCCGTGGAGAACATGGCGCCCTGTGACTTTTCCCTGCCTTTGGGCGGCCAGTTGTTGTGCATCAGGTTCTGGCTGATCCGTGCCCCCTGAGCCTCCCAGTCCAGCCACACGCCCATGATGCAGTTGTGGATATGGTTCCGCCGGATCGTCACGTCAATGGCCGCGTGCAGCTTGATGCCCGCCGTCTCCGCGCCACCCAGCTGCTGGCTGGTGCAGATATCATGGATGTGGCAGTCCTCAATCGTGGAAAAGACGCCGCCCATCCGACCGACGATACCGGTCTGTTCGCAGTGATGCACCTCGCAGCGGCGGATGATATGACTGCCGACCTTTTCCTTCAGCCAGCCATGATACTGTCCGCGACACACCGCATCCCGCTCCATCTGGGTCGGGCTCTTGACCTTCCGGTTGAAGAAGTACATGTCGTTTTCGGGATCCAGGTATTTGCCCAGAGAGATCCCGCAGCAGCGGCTGTTGCTGACCTCGCAGTCCTCAATGATCCATCCCCTGGACCAGTGTGGTCCGATCATCCCGTCCTGATACGCCGCCGGCGGTGCCCAGGTCGTGGCGGCCTTGGTAATCACAAATCCGCTCACCGTGATATAACCGACGCCCGTTTTGTCCGGCATGAACACATTGCGCCGTACGGCGATTTCGACCTTTTCCCTGTTCGGGTCCTTGCTGTGGAAGTTGGCCCAGATGACGGTTTCATCCCTGTCCTGCTCCGTATACCACAGGTATTTGGCCTTTTCCTGATCCCAGGCATGCGGATCCGCTTTCCCGGCCAGGCACTCCTCAAGGCTGGAGCACTCATACATCGTCACGTCGTTCAGGTATACCGATCCGGCATGCCGTACGATGGGAGAGAAATACCAGTCGCCGCACACCTCCACCACATAGGGGTTGAACGCGCCGAAGATCCCGTTACTGACCCGTGCCGTCCAGACACTCCCCTCCACCTTCGTCCATCCGGTAAGCAGCTCCGCACCGGTGATGACGGCACCTTTGGGCTTTTCACTCCGGTATACGATCCGGGCATTTTCCTCGCCCGCAAATACCGGATTCACATACTCCCGGTAGATGCCCGGAGCCACGACGACTTCATCCCCCGGTTTTGCAACCTTCGCTGCGTCATTGATATACCGGAAGGGAGTTTTCTTCAGACCGTTTCCCTCGCGGGGTGCATTCGCGTTGACGTAATAGATCATTCGCTGCTTCCTCCTCATCAAGTCGGGTTCCTGTCGTAATCCTCCACGTCCCTGACGGGGCGTGGAGGATCTTTTCGTTTCAGGCCTTTGCTCACTTTGTCGTTTTTTCGGTGGATGCGTCTATCGAAGTTCTCGGCGGATACTCCACCTGCTGCCCATTGGCATCGTAGTAGGTGTGCCCGATGACATTTCCTCCACTGTTGTACTGAACCTCCATGGAGGAATAAATTCCCTCAACCAGTGCGGGATTCCCGTTCACATCCAGGTAGCTTTCCCGGAATATCTGATTGCGGTCATTATAGACCCGCTCGACTCCCGCATAGCCTTTGGTCAGTGCCACCGGATTCCCTTCGGTATCGAAGTACTTTTCAGACCGGGTATTTCCATTGTCATCATAGGCCAGTTCCCGGATGGCATACTGTCCGTAGATCATCATGGGTTTGCCGTCTGTGCCGATATATTCCTCCCGGACAATCTGTTTGCGGTCGTTATACTGACGAATGACACCGGCATATCCTTCTCTGCGGAGAACCAGGTCGCCCTTTTCATCATAATAACGCTCCACACAGACGTTCCCCTGATCATCATATTCCCGTTCCCGGGCGGCATATCCCTCCTGCAGGAGGATCGGGCTTCCGTCCACACCGAAGTACGCTTCCAGGGTCACCTGCTTTTTGCTGTTCCAGGTCTTCCGGATCTCCGCATAGCCGCCTTTCCGGATCGTCGGCCGGAGGGCCTCGTTCAGGTACCGCTCCACACTGATGTTTCCGGCCTCATCATACTCCCGCTCCCGGGCGGAATAGTTGTCCCTCAGGACGGCAGGCTGACCCTCGACATCCAGGTACACCTCACGGATCACCTGCTTCCGGCTGTTGTACGTCTTCCGGATTTCCGCATAGCCCGATCTGCAAACCGTTTTATTGCCGGCTTCATCATAGTACCGCTCAACTGACACATTGCCCTGATCATCATATTCCCGTTCCCGGGCAGCGTATCCGTCCTGCACACTGACGGGGGCACTGTCCGTTCCGTAATACGCCTCCCGGATCACCTGCTTCCTGTCGTTGTACACCTTGCGAATCTCGGCGTATCCCTCACGGCGCAGCATCGGTTTCCCGTCACCGTCATAGTACCGCTCCATCGTCACATTACCCCGGTCATCATATTCCCGTTCCCGGGCGAAATAGCCCTCGGACAGTTTCACCGGGTTCCCATCCACATCAAAGTACGCCTCGCGGATCACCTGTTTCCGGTCGTCGTATTCCTTCCGGACCTCCGCATATCCGCCTTTCCGGGCCATGCGGGCCCCGTCCCCATCCAGGTACCATTCCAGGATCACGTTCCCGGCGTCGTCGTATTCCCGCACTCTCGCGTAGTATCCGTCCGACAGACAGAAGGGCAGGCCGTCTGTTCCGTAGTAGGCCTCAAGCGTGACCTGCTTTTTGTCGTTGTTCTCTTTCCGGACCTCCGCATACCCGCCTTTCCGGGCTATGGGTTTGCCTTCTCTATCCAGGTAGCATTCCCGGATCACATTTCCGGCCGCATCATATTCCCGCGTCCGGGCAAAATACCCGTCTGACACGGAGAAGGACAGTCCGTCCGTTCCGAAATAAGCCTCCCGAATGACCTGTTTTTTGTCGTTGTATTCCTTCCGGATCTCCGCGTACCCTTCTTTCCGGGCCATGGGCTTGCCTTCTCCGTCCAGATAGCATTCCCGGATCACATTTCCGGCCGCATCATATTCCCGCGTCCGGGCAAAGTATCCATCCGAAATGCAGAAGGGCAATCCGTCCGTTCCGAAATAGGCCTCACGAATGACCTGTTTCTTGTCGTTGTATTCCTTCCGGACCTCCGCGTACCCGCCTTTCCGGGCCATGGGTTTGCCTTCTTCGTCCAGGTAGCACTCGCGGGTCACATTTCCGGCTGCATCATATTCCCGTGTCCGGGCATAGTACCCGTCCGACACGGAGAAGGGCTGGCCGTCCGTTCCGAAATAGGCCTCACGAATGACCTGTTTTTTGTCATTGTATTCCTTTCGGACCTCCGCGTACCCTTCCTTCCGGGCCATGGGCCTGCCTTCTCCGTCCAGATAGCATTCCCGGGTCACATTTCCGGCTTCGTCATATTCCCGTGTCCGGGCACAGTATCCATCCGAGAGGCAGAAGGGCAAACCATCCGTCCCAAAGTAAGCCTCAAGTGTGACCAGTTTCCGGTCATTGTACTCCTTCCGGACCTCCGCATACCCGCCTTTCCGGGCCATGAGTGCCCCGTCTGCATCCAGGTAGCATTCGCGGATCACGTTTCCGGCTTCGTCGTATTCCCGTGTCCGGGCAAAGTACCCGTCCGCCACGGAGAAAGGCAACCCATCCGTCCCGAAATAGGCCTCACGAATGACCTGTTTCCGGTCATTGTATTCCTTCCGGATCTCTGCGTACCCTTCCTTCCGGGCAGTGGGCCTGCCCTCTGCATCCAGGTAGCATTCCCGGATCACATTCCCGGCCTCGTCGTATTCCCGTGTCCGGGCGCAATAGCCATCTGACATCCGGAAGGGCAACCCATCCGTCCCGTAGTAGGCCTCAAGCGTAACCTGTTTCCGGTCGTTGTATTCCTTCCGGATCTCCGCGTACCCTTCCTTCCGGGCCACTGGCCTGCCCTCTGCATCCAGGTAGCATTCCCGGGTCACATTCCCGGCCTCGTCATATTCCCGCGCACGGGCGCAGTAGCCATCTGACATCCGGAAAGGCAGTCCATCCGTGCCAAAATAGGCCTCATGCACGACCTGTTTCCGGTCATTGTACACTTTCCGGACCTCCGCATACCCCTCTTTCCGGGCCATGGGAGCGCCACTGGCGTCCTGGTACCATTCACGGCTTACGTTCCCGGCTTCATCATACTCCCGGCCGCGTGCCTCATAGCCATCTGCGGTGCGGACCGGTTTCCCGTCCGTGCCATAGTAGCTTTCCAGCACCACCTGTTTTCGGTCATTATAGACCCGCCGGAGCTCCGCATACCCTTCTTTCCTCAGAACCGGCTGGCTCTCCTCATTCAGATACCGTTCCAGTATGATGTTTCCGGTCAGATCGTATTCGCGTTCACGGACGGCATACCCGTCCTTGTTCAGCACCGGATTTCCCTCGGTATCCAGGTAGGTTTCCGAAACGGCCTGATTCCGGCTGTTATAGACTTTCCTGACCCCGGCATATCCCTCTTTCCGGTTGCTAACCGCGCCCGCACGGTCCAGGTACCGCTCCATCACGGTATTTCCCCGGTTGTCGTATTCTCTCTCGAGCCCGGCATAGCCATCTGACACGAGAATGGGCTGCCCGTCCAGGCCCGCGTACCTTTCCCGAATCATCTTTCCCTGTTCGTTCCACTCGCGGCTGACGGAATATGCGCCGTTCTTTTTGGCCACCGGTTTCCCGTCCGTACCGAAATAGGATTCCGTGCTGACGTTTCCGTATCGGTCATGGGTGCGTTCCAGCCGGGCATATCCCTCTGAGAGGGCGATGGGATCTCCGCTTACATCGTAATAGGCCTCCGCGGTCATCCGCCGGGTAACATTCCAGCTTCGCCTGACCTCTGCGTATCCCTTGCTGCTCAGCACCCGGTTCATTTCCGTATCCAGATATGTCTCCGACAGGATATTCCCCACTGCATCATAGGTCCGCTCCAGGGCCGCATACCCGTCTTTCTGCAGAACCGGCTTTTCCTCCGTATCATAGTAGGATTCCCGGATCAGGTTACCAGCGTCATCATAGAGGCGGCTGAGGCTCGCATATCCCTTTTCACAGAGGGTCCTGTTCCCCTCCGTGTCAACATAGCACTCCTCGATCACACGCCCCAGATCGTCGTACCGGCGGGCCAGTCCGGCGTATCCCTTTGCCGTCACCACCGGTTCATCCTTCGCATTCAGATAAGATTCACCGGTCATCTGACTTCGGGCGTTATATGTACGCGAAAGCCCCGAATATCCATCCGGCAGGGTAACAGGGGTATTGACATTGTCCAGGTATTGCTCCCCTGTCACTTTTTTCTGCGAATTATACGTCCGGGTCAGCGCCGAATAACCGCTGTTGATCATCACCGGCTGGCCTTTGTCATCCAGGTAATGAATTCCCGTCACCTTCCCCTGCGTGTCCACGTCGTTATGCAGGGCATAGGATCCGTTGTTGATCATCACCGGATTCCCGTCCGTATCGTAATACGATTCATCCGTCAGTTTCTTGGCCTTATCATAGCTTCGGCGAACCATGGCATACCCGTTTTTGGAGACCGTCGGGTTTCCGTCCCTGTCCAGGTAGCGCTCACATACCACATTGCCGGCACTGTCCACCTCCCGCTCAATGACGGCAGCCCCGATATTGGAAGAACAATGTTCCCCGTTTTCATCATAGTAGGATTCCTTAACCACGTGTCCGCGTGCATTGTATTCCTTCCGGACCTGGGCATACCCGGACGTGCGGCAAACGGGATTCCCCTCCATATCCAGATAGGATTCACTCAGCATGTACCCCTTCCGGTCATAGGTCCTTTGCAGGGCAGCATATCCGTCACTCAGGAGGACCGGTTGCCCGTCCACCCCATAGTAACGCTCTTCCGTGACCTTTTTCCTTTCGTTGTACTGCCGTACAACCAACGCATAACCGGAGGTAATGCGTACCGGGTTTTCCGCGGCATCCAGATAACGTTCCTCCGTCAGGTTTCCTCTCGCATCATAGGTTTTCTGCACAACAGCCGCCCGGTTGCTGCGAACGACCAGCTTTCCCTCCGCGTCCAGGTAACGCTCCTCCGTGACTTTTCGCCGCTCATTGTACTTCTTCAGAACCGTTGCATAGCCGGCTGTCTGGGTGACCGGTTTTCCATCTGCACCCAGATAGGATTCGAGGATGACATTTCCGGCATCATCGTATTCCCGCAAAAGCTTTACGTATCCTGCCGAAACGACCGTCGGGTTTCCGGTCTCATCCAGGTACGATTCCGAGGTCATTTTTTTGCCAAAATTCCAGGTCCGGCGAACCTCGGCATATCCGCTGCCTGAGGCTGTCCGGTTTCCGTTTTCATCCAGGTACACCTCCTGAATGATATTGGCGACACCATCATACTCCCGCAGAACCTGCGCGTATCCGGCATTCACCCTCATCCGGTTGCCGTCCGCGTCGTAGTAGGACTCATGGACAGGATTGTTTGCAATGTCAAATTCACGCGTGATCACCGAGGCCACGCCAAAGAGCCGCAGGGGCTGTCCGTCCGTTCCGAAGCGACGTTCCGTGACGTTGTTGCCCCGGCTGTCATATTCCCTGGTAAAGGACGCAAACCCGTCGCTGTTTTCCACCGGATTCCCGAACGCATCCAGATAGCTCTCCCTGGCGATCCGTTTCTTTTCATCGTATTCCCGGCGCATCTCGGCATAGCCGCCCTTCTGCGCCGTCAGGACCCCGTCTGCATCCAGGTACTGCTCGGAAATCATCTGCTTTTTCACATTATACTGTCTGCGGACCTCTGCATACCCTTTGGAAAGCAGGACGGGCTGTCCGTCCAGATCCACATACTGTTCCCGGATCACCAGCCCGTTCCGGTCACGCTCATACCGGACCGTACTGTATCCGTTCGTGCTCTCGACCGGCTGATCCGAAAGATCCAGATACGTTTCCGTAACTACCCGGTTCTCCGAATCCAGCTCCGCAAGAATGGCGGCGTACTCCTGTGAGAGCATCATCGGCTCATCCTCCGCATCATAGTAGCGGAGGATATACGATTTGCGGTCCTCGGCATACTGCTTATGGGAATAGGCATATTCCCGTCCCATGGTGGAGCGTCCGCCATCCGCGTTGTAGAAGAATGAGGCTGCCAGCTCCCCTTCCTCATCATACTCATTCACTTTGCGGGCCACATCCTGGGAGTTGTTCACCAGCTCGCCCTCAAGGCCCAGGTACCGCTGCTCCGTCACTTTCTTGGCGTCGGAATAATCATACTCCACCGCATGATAACCATCCGCAATCAGCACCGGTTCGCCGTAGGCATAGTACAGGTCCGCGGACTTGAGGCCTTTTTCGGCATAGGTGTGCCGGATTTCCGTATAGCCGCGGGGATTGAGTACCTCCTTCCCCTCACTGTCCAGATACCGCGTGGAGGTGATATTCCCATCCGCGTCATGCTCATACGCCACGGAGGCATATCCCCCTGACGTCACCACCGGCTCCCCCTTGGTATTGTAATACGTCTGGGCGATCAGGTTTTTCTGCTTGTCATAGGCATACCGGATTTCCGCATACCCCTCCACGCAGTCAATCGGCTTGTCACTGACATCATAATACTTTTCCGTCTCCACCATGCCCAGGGAATACGTCAGCTTTTTCGTGGCATATCCAAGGCCTTCCGCAATGGTCCTCTTACCGAACTCATCATAGTAGGTTGCCGAGGTCAGCTTCCTCTTGGTGTTCCAGTACTGTTTGACCATGGCATAGCCTTCATTGTTCAGCATCATCTCGCCATCCGGACCATAATAGATGATGAGCTGTGGGTTGTTCTTCTTGAAGTCTACCTGCGTCTTGCCGTAAATGCCCTGTTCCGTCATGAACGGTTCGTCGTTCTCATCAAAATACATTTCACGGGTATACGGTTCCTTCTGCGACTTCATTATGTACTGAAGACGGGACCATCCGTCCGGACCGGGGGTCAGCGCATGATTCTCATCGTAATAGGCAATGCCCACCACCCGCTTGTGACGGTCCAGTTCCCTTTCCATGACGGAATAACCGGTCTTCCGGTTAAACGCCGGTGAACCGTCCGCTGCAAAATAACTTGCCTTTGTCAGGATCTTCTGGTCGACATAGGTATACTCCGCATGAGAATACCCGTCCGGCATATTCATTTCATTGCCGTACATGTCATAATACGTTTCAGCGAGGACCAGAATGTACTGGTTGCCCCGGGCGGCGGGACCTGTCACTGCCTTGAAATGGGCACAGATCTTATCCGTGCTTACCGGTTTCCCGTCCGCATCATAGTTGAACATCTCAACCAGGTTCTTCCCCTGATATTCACAGACCTGATGGGCAAATCCCTCCGGCCCGACGACATCCTTCCCGTCCACATCGACGTACCTGATTTCAACGGTCTTGCCCGATCCATTGTACCGTTTCTGAACAGTGCTGTAGCCACCGTCCAGCGAATTGACGGGATTTCCGTCGATATCCAGGAACGTCTGCCGTGTAACCCATTTGTCATTGTGATACAGATACCGGACCTGCGCATATCCGGTATTATCCGCCGTCACCGGATTTCCTGCATCATCCACAAAGGTAACCAGTGTCGGTTTCCCGTTTCTGTTAAATTCCTTTCTGACCCGCAGATTCGTTGAGATCTCGGCAGCGGCCGTTCCCGCCATCATCGCCAGAATCAGGGCCATTATCATCAGAAACTGTTTTTTCATGTTCCCCTCCCGTCAGATCGAACAGTCTTATCTCCGTTTGTTCCGGAAATCCGTTATCCAGTCCTCCATTTACGGTCAGTATATCAAAATCTGACCATGGATACAAGAATCCGTCCGTTTCGGAATACGACAAATTCCTGTCTTCCAACGCATGTCCGTACCCATCTGTTCGGGACCGACTGTTCCCTTGTGAAATAACCTCCTCACAAGGTTTACAGAGGAAAAATCCAGCGATTTTATCGCATTTTTCACCAGGTAAATTGAGCAATGAATTGTCCTGTGTTATAATCATGCACGAAAAACAGCCCAAAATGTCGTTTTTTATAGCAAGAAAACTGCGGAAGCTCGAAATAATTTATAATTTGAGGAATCATTACTCGAGCAAGACTGTGCACATCAGAATTAAGCCTTCCTATGGCGCAGAGGATGTGCTGATGATCTGAAAAGGCGGGTGCGAAGCGGAAGCTGCAGGAAAAACCCGTTCGCTTCGCACCCGGAAAAGCGTTTCTTCTGCAGCCCAGATGCTCTTATTTGGGAAAGCAAGCTCACTATAAACAACACTTTTTGTAAAAACGTACGAAACAATCTCACGTTCTTTGTGCGTTTCTGCTGTCTCGCCCCACACGGGGCGAGTGGATTGAAATACCCAATAGAAAGAGGCCTTTTTCTTTTGTTTCTGTCTCGCCCCACACGGGGCGAGTGGATTGAAATCCTGCTGCGGCGGCGTCCCAGGTTGATCACAAGGGTCTCGCCCCACACGGGGCGAGTGGATTGAAATACTCATCCGCTGACAAAAGGCAAAGCAAAAGGGGGGTCTCGCCCCACACGGGGCGAGTGGATTGAAATCAAAATGGGAACATTTGGGCTGCAGAAGAAACGCGTCTCGCCCCACATGGGGCGAGTGGATTAAACTCTGAATGCCAAACAAACCCGCCAAAACCAGTAAAAAAACTGACTTTTGGCGGGTTTGATTTTGTATTTTTTAGAACTGTCAGTGGCATCTGGACTTTGCAACACCCCTGGCCGGCCCTGTAATCAGAAATTTAGAAGGCGTGCCGCATTTCCCCCGAGGATGGCGGCCTTTTCCGCATCCGTTATCGGAAAATGGGACACAAAGGCCATGGTCCTGGCCTGATCCGTCCACGGGCTGTCACTGCCGTAGAGAATCCGGTCAGCACCGAATGCGCGGATAAAGCGCATCATCCCCGCCTCGTCCAGCATATCCGGCTGCCGGGCAGTGCCCGGAAGCTCATCAATCTTCCCCATGGAAAAGGCACAATCAAGACAGACCGATGTCTCGGCCAGCAGGTCCGGGACCACGTCCCATTCCCGCCAGCCGCCCATATGGGCCAGTACAAAGGGAAAATCCCCGATCTCCCGAACCACCTGCCGGCACATCTGCGGGGTGCAGTATACCGCTCCCGGATAACCGATATCAAAACCGGTATGTGTCACAACCACCAGTCCCAGCTCCGCTGCCGTCCCGATGATACGCAGCATCCGCATGTCCGTCAGGTCGACTCCCTGATAGATCGGATGCAGCTTGATGCCTTTAAACCCGAGGTTCCGAACCCGGCGGAGCTCCTCCGCCGGATTTTCAAAATCCGGGTGGATGCAGGCAAAAGACAGCAGCCGTCCTGCGTACTGCTCATTGAGACGCTGCGAAGCATCGTTGACCTTAATCACCTGTTCGGGCGATGTGGCCACCGGCAGAATGACGGAAAGATCCACGCCGGACTTTTCCATGGAACGGAGAAGGCCGGTATTGGTACCATCCAGATACGGGACAATGCCGGAATTCCGGCTCAGCTTCCTGAGGACGGAATCCGCAATTCTGTCAGGAAATGTGTGCGTATGACAATCAATGATCATGTTCCTGGCCCACTTTACTCCTCATTGAGGGAATTCCGCTTCGACACGAGCACTTTCTCGTTGTAACACTCGAATGCATCCTCCACCAGCTTCCGGTCCGGTTTCGGGGTGAACAGCGAGATCACCGGTACAATCACCAGACCTGCCAGCATGCAGAACGCACCGGCATTGATGGGGCTCTGCAGAATCGGCGGGAAGGAGGCGCGGACAAACATGTTGGCCAGCATGACCACCGTGGAGAAAATGAGACTGCACCAGACCGCGATACAGGATGTTCCCTTCCAGTACAGTCCGTACAGGAACGGTGCCAGGAACGCACCGGCCAGTGCGCCCCAGGAAACGCCCATGAGCTGTGCAATGAAGGTCACGTTGGAGCGGTACTGAATGATGGCAATCACCACCGAAATGGCCACGAAGACCACAATCAGGCAGCGCATGATAAAGACCTGCTTCTTCTCATCCATGTCCTTTACTACGTTGTCCTTGAGCAGGTCCAGAGTCAGGGTCGAGCTGGAGGTGAGGACCAGAGAGGAAAGGGTTGACATGGAGGCGGAAAGCACCAGAATGACGACCACGGCAATCAGGGTATCTGGCAGACCGGAAAGCATGGTCGGAATGACGGAGTCATAGCCGTTGGCCGCGATGTCAATCCTGTCGGAGAACAGACGGCCGAATCCGCCGAGAAAATAGCAGCCGCCGGCAACGATCAGGGCAAAGAAGGTCGAGACGATGGTCCCGGTCGAGATGGATTTCTCACTCTTGATGGCATAGAACTTCTGCACCATCTGCGGCAGTCCCCAGGTACCAAGGGAGGTCAGGAGGACAACCCCCAGGAGGTTGACGGGATCCGGCCCGAAGAAGGAAGCAAATACGCCCGGTGTGGTGGAAACGGTTTCATCACTGACCCGGGCCAGTCCGTCCAGTGCCGCCATAAAGCCGCCGTTGGCATTGAGCACCGCAACGATGACCGCACAGATTCCAAAGAGCATGATGATTCCCTGGACAAAGTCATTGATCGCCGTGGCCATATATCCGCCGGCAATGACATAAATGCCCGTCAGGACTGCCATCACAATCACGCAGAGGGAATAGTCGATATTGAAGGCCATACCGAAAAGACGGGAGAGACCGTTATACAGAGAGGCCGTATAGGGAATCAGGAAGATGAAGGTGACAACGGAGGCCGCCACTTTTAGTGAACGACTGCCAAAGCGCTGTTCAAAGAACTGCGGCATAGTCCGCGCATCCAGATGCTGCGTCATAATGCGGGTGCGGCGTCCGAGAATGACCCAGGCCAGAAGCGATCCGATCAGGGTGTTTCCGATGCCCGCCCAGGTGGCAGCCAGACCGTATTTCCATCCGAACTGTCCGGCATAGCCGACAAAGACCACAGCGGAGAAATACGAGGTTCCATACGCAAAAGCCGTCACCCAGGGACCGACCGAACGGCCGCCCAGAACAAATCCGTTTACATCGGTTGAATTCTTCCGGCAGATGAAGCCAATGGCCAGCATCACGCCGAAAAAGACAACAAGCATCAGAATCTTGATACCCATACAGATACTCCTTTACGTGCAGCGGCATCTGCCGCTGATGTTTCTTTTTTTCGTTGCCCGCCCGGGGCGGCAGGAATCTGTTGCCTCCGTTCGGGCGAAAAGAGAGCCGGCTTTTCCGCCGGCTCTCTTGCTCACTCGGGAACTGGGGCAGATCAGGCCAGAAGCGCCTTACAGGCCTCCACCAGTGCGGCATTCTCCGCCTGGGAGGTCTCCGGATCTTTGGCATTGGTGTTCACATAGAGTTTGATCTTCGGTTCCGTACCGGAGGGACGGATGCAGACCCACGCGTCACCCTCCAGTTCAAAATAGAGGACATCACTCTTGGGCAGATCGACAGCGCCCACGTTGCCACTGGCATCCGTACGGGTTCCAGCCAGATAGTCGCGCACCGCGAGGACCTTCACACCGGCCACCTCTTTGGGCGGATTGGCACGCAGGTTCTTCATGATCTCCTGCATCTTGGCCAGGCCATCCTTGCCGGGCAGGGTGACGAAGACGACCTTCTCGACGTAATAGCCGTAGGTCTTATAGATCTCCTGGAGGATATCATACAGGGTCTTCCCCTGCGTCTTCGCCCAGGCTGCCGCCTCAGCGATCAGCAGAGAGGCGTTGACGCCATCCTTGTCACGGACGAAAGTGGAGGACAGGAAGCCATAGCTCTCCTCGAATCCGAAGATGAAGGTGTTGGATCCGGTGTCCTCAAACTGCTGAATCTTGTTGGCAATCCACTTGAATCCGGTCAGGGTATCAAAGCAGACGAGGCCGAAGCTCTCCGCGATCTTGCGGGCCAGTTCGGTGGAAACCACAGACTTGACCACCGCACCGTTGGCAGGAATCGTCCCCAGGGCCTCCCGGCTCTTGAGGATGTAATACAGCAGCGTGCTTCCGATCTGGTTTCCGGTCATGAGGTAATACTTGCCCTCATCGTCCTTGACGGCGATGCCGACACGGTCACAGTCCGGATCCGTTCCGAAGATACAGTCCGCGCCCACCTCATCTGCCAGCTTCATGGCCAGCGTAAAGGCAGCGGGATCCTCCGGGTTAGGCACTTTGACGGTGGAGAAGTTCGGGTCCGGCAGCTCCTGCTCCTTGACCACGTACACATTCTCGATACCGATTTCCTTCAGGATGCGGCGAACCGGCTTGTTTCCGGAGCCGTGGATCGGCGTATAGACGATCTTCAGTTCCTTGCCGGCCTTCTTCATCAGCTCAGGCTGCACGGACAGCGTCTTCTCCTGGGCGATGTAATCATCATCCACTTCCTTGTGGCCGATGATCTTCAGCAGGCCGGATTCAAGTGCTTTTGCCTCATCCATCTGCACGGCATCCTGGTAGCGGTTGACCCGGATGCACTTAAGCACCTGGTCAGCATACTCCGGCGGCATCTGGGCGCCATCCTCCCAGTACACCTTGTATCCGTTGTACTGCGGGGGGTTGTGGCTGGCCGTAATGACAATACCGGCAACGGCATGGAGATGACGGACCGCATAGGAAAGAACCGGAACCGGGCGGAGCTCATCGAACAGGAACGCATGAATCCCCTCCTGTGCCAGAACAAGAGCAGATGCCTTGGCAAACTCCGGGCTCATCCGGCGGGAGTCATAGGCAATAACCACGCCACGCTCTTTGTAACTTGGATCACCCGCATTGATGTAATCCGCGAAACCCTTGGTGGCACGCGTTACGTTGTAGAGGTTCATTCTGTTGGTGCCTGCGCCCAGCACACCGCGCATGCCGGCGGTACCAAAGGACAGTTCGGTATAGAAACGGTCTTCAATCTCCTTCTCATCGCCTGCAATGCTCTGCAGCTCAGCGACTGTGGCCTTGTCATCCGCAAACTCTTTCAGCCACTTTTCATACTCTTCACGATAGCCCATTGGTGAATCTCTCCTTTATCGAACAATCTTTTGAGGAAATGAAACTGCCCGTATTATATATGATTTCCTGACGTTTTAAAAGATGATTCCGGGAGTTTCAGGAGATTTTTCCATCTGTCGGGGATTGTCAGAGATCCGCTGCAACAATCTCATTTCATGTTGCTTTGGCTTTCGGCACCGTATGACTGATATGGAACATGATTTGACAAACCGTTGCTGCCTTTGCCCACTCCTGACATCCTGACAATCCCGGAGAAAAGAAAGAATCCGAACCCACCCCGGCAGGGACAGGTTCGGATTACAGTTTCTGATTCTTCTCTCTTCGCATATCAACCCAGATGCATGAGGCGGATCAGGAAAAGCCAGGCCAGACCGTAATAGCTTACAACGGCCACCAGATCATTGACCGTGGTAATCAGCGGACCTGATGCCACAGCCGGATCCACATGAATTCCGTTGAAGAACATGGGAATCGCCGTACCGCCGATGCCCGAGATAAACATGGCCAGCATCATGGCCGCCCCGATGCACCCGGAAATCTGGAAAGAGGTCGCCCACGGCATGTGTTTTCCAAAGCAGATATACAATCCGCAGAAAATAAACGCCATGATTCCGATCACCAGCCCGTTGCCAAGGCCCACCATGCCCTCTTTCATGATCAGCTTCACTCTCTGTGCCGCGGTCATCTCCTCCTCGGCCAGAATACGGATGGTTACGGCCAGGGACTGTGTTCCGCAGTTACCGGCCATGGCCAGCACCAGTGACTGAAACGCCACAAGAATCGTCATGGAGGACATCACGGGCTCAAACAGGCTGATCACGGAACTGACCACAAGACCGAGAACCATCAGGATCAGCAGCCAGGAAAGCCGTTTCTTCATGCTTTGCGCCAGAGGTTCGTTGAGATCCTCTTCAGCGGTCAGACCGGCCAGACGGACGTAGTCCTCGCCCATTTCCTCGTCCACGACCTCAATCAGGTCGGTAGAGGTAATGACGCCCAGCAGAATCCGGTCCCGGCTGAGTACCGGAATGGAATCCTCGCTGTAATCCTTGAGTTCCTCAATGCACTCCGTTACCGTTTCATAGTCATAGACGAAAGGATAGGAGGTCACAACCAGATCGTCCAGATTGGCGGTATCCCTGGCAATGATCAGGTCCTGAAGCGAAATTGCCCCGTAAAAGGTCTTGTCCCGGTTCAGGACGTAAATTGTCTGCAGGTTGTCATTCTCAGCCGCCTGACGCACCAGGGACCGCATGGCCTGTTTAACCGAAAACCCTCTGGTGATGGCGATGTAGTTGGTGGTCATTCGGCTGCCGATCTGATCCTCATCATACGACTTGATGAGGTTGATGTCGCGCCGGCTGTCCTCATCCATCCGCTGCAGAATGGCATCCTGCTGTTCCTTGTCAAGATCTTCAAGAACATCGACGGCGTCATCCGCGTCCATGTTCTCCACGATGTCCGCCGCCTTCTCGATGTCCAGCTCACGGATGTATTCTGCCGGATCTTCCAGATACGTAAAGACCTCGGAAACCATGTCCTCGCCGATGAGCCTGTACAGACGCATCCGCTGTTCCCGGGTCAGAAGAGGAAGAACATCGGCAATGTCATTGGCATGATAATCCTGCAGGCGTTCTTTCTTTTCCAGAATGTCAATATCGCTTTTCAGCATATTGATCAGTTCTTCGGCATAGTCGGGGTGTTCAACTCTTTCCGTTTCGAGCTCAAGGCGCTCCTTTTCGTCGTCCATCCGCTATCCCCCGCTTTCTGTTCAGGATTCCAGGTATCCCCGTTCCGCATTTTCCCCGTTCGCTTTCTCCCTTGGCTGCGGGGACCTGCGGACAGTGGCCAGAACGGTCACCCGCATTTTAACAAAAAATGCCGCTCTCCTCAAGAATGAATTCATCCCGACTTTTACCACGATCCCGTTTTGACCGTTATTTCTCCGCGTCATGTTCCCGGCTGAGGATTTTCGCTGTACTGTCCCTCTTTGGTTTGTTTATTCCGGCTTACGCGAATATAGGCGATGACAAAACAGCCGGAGGATGTTATACTGTGCGAGGTTTCTCACTCCGAAACCATCTGTACACCGCAGGTCTTTCCTGTCTGACAGACTCGTCTTCCGGACCGACTGCAACCGGCATCGCTTCACTTTTGTCATCTGCAGCCGGGCATCAGCAGATTTCGGCCTTGCCGAAACAGAAATGAGAATCTTTTATGATTATTACCGTTACACTCACTCCTGCACTGGATAAGACAGTGACCATTCCGGACTTTGAGACCGGAAAACTCAACCGCATCGCCAGCATCCGGCTGGATGCTGGCGGCAAGGGAATCAACGTCTCCAAAGTTCTGGGCGTACTCGGAATGCAAAGTACTGCCATGGGCATTCTTGGAGGAAGCACCGGTGAATGGATTGAACAGCAGCTCCGGCTTGCCGGTATCCTGCCTGACTTCGTCCACGTCCCCCGGGAAACCCGTACCAATCTGAAAATCATCGACCCGGTCCGTTCGTGTAATACCGATATTAACGAACCAGGGGATCCGGTTGATTTTTCGGTATACGAGGAAGTGGTCTCGCGCATCCTCGCCCGTGCCAGGGAAGGGGATATCGTTGTGTTTGCCGGCAAAGCGCCGCAAAAAGCACCGGATAATCTCTACGGCACTATGATTCGGAGCCTTTCTGCTCACGGCATCCGTAGTTTTCTGGATGCGGATGATGCCTCGCTGGCACAGGGCATCCAGGCGTTTCCAGACCTGATCAAGCCGAATCTGGAGGAGCTTTCCCGCCTGGTAAATGCCCCAACCGAATCGATTTCAGACGTTGCACAGGCTGCTCTGTCTCTCCATCAGGGCGGAATCCGGACAGTCATCGTTTCCCTCGGTGCGCGGGGCGCCGTTTTTGTCAGAGACCATGTTCTGTACAGTCCCGGGGTTTCCGTTCCCGTCGGGAGCACTGTCGGTGCCGGGGACGCCATGATGGCAGCCTTCTGTTACGGAGAAAGCGTCGGGCTGTCGTTTGAGGAAACCTGCCGACTGTCCGTTGCCGTCAGTGCAGCCAAAGTTATGCAGTCCGGTACACAGCCACCGGACAGGAAAGACATTGACGCACTTCTTGGCGTCATTCCCCTCAGTGAACTCACCCTCTCCCGGTAATCGAACATTCCTCCAAAAACAACACACAGCAGACTGTGTATCGATCAAAAAAGGTGGTAGTTATGAAAAAACGTATCTGTGAAATGACTGTTGAAGAACTCATTCAGCCGAGCGCACATACCTATAAGGACTGTGGCCTGCATTATTATGCCGTCGGAAAGGGCGTTGTCACCAGGGTACCCGAAGCGCTCCACGTTCTCGGCCGGAAACGTCCCTTCGTCGTAATGGACAAGAACACCCTGGAGGCCGGTGGCCGCAAGGTAATGTCCGTCCTCGACGATGCCGGAATTTCCTTCTCCTCCTTTGTCTTTCCTTTCGATGGACATATTGAGCCCGATGAGAAGGCCGTCGGCTCTCTGACCATGGCATTTGATCCGGCATGTGATATTCTGCTTGCTGTCGGCAGCGGCGTCATTAATGACTGCTGCAAGGTTGTGGCTCACGCCGCCGGGAAGCCCAGCATGGTCGTCGGGACGGCGCCCTCCATGGACGGCTATGCCTCCAACTCCGGTTCCATGATTCAGAACCGCGTGAAGGTCAGCCTGTATAATGCCTGTCCGCAGGCCATCATCGGGGATACGGATATCCTCAAGACGGCACCGGACATCATGCTCAAGGCAGGTATCGGCGACATGCTCGCCAAGTATGTGGCCCTCTGCGAATGGCGTATTGCCGCCATGGTCCACGGGGATGCCTACGATGAGGAAATCGCCGAAATGGTCCGCCGCGCCCTGGCCCGCATCGTCGCCCTCTCCGATAAGCTCCTTGCCCGTGATGATGAAGCCATTGCTGCCGTCTTTGACGGTCTTGTCCTCTCCGGCCTGTCCATGGCCTATGCCGGAAACAGCCGTCCTGCCAGCGGACTGGATCACTATTTCAGTCACATGTGGGAAATGAAGAGCCTGCGGGAGGGAACCGAGGGCGATCTGCACGGAATTCAGGTGGCTGTCGGCACGCAGCTGGCCCTGTGGGTCTTTGAGAATTACCTGAACATCGACCACGTGGATGTCGACAGGGCCAAAGCTGCCATGGATGCCTTCTCCCCCGAGCACTGGGAACAGGAAGTCCGCCGGATTTTCGGCAATGTGGCCCCCGAAATCTTCCGCATCGAATCCGAGAGCGGAAAGAACCTGCGGGCCGGTCAGGAAAAACGTCTTGCCCTGATCAAGGCCAACTGGCCCGAGATCCGCAGAGCCATGAAAGAGGAACTTCCCAGCCGGGAGAGCATCATCACCCTCATGCGTCGTCTCCAGATGCCCGTCACCCCCTCCGATCTCGGGCTCACCCGCCAGGATACTCCGGATGCACTCCTTGGGAGCCGCGACCTGCGTGACAAATACCTGGTCAGCAGCCTGATGTGGGACATCGGCCTGCTGGAGGATGCCGTCCGGCACGTTCCGTACAACGAATAAGACACCTCCGCCTGCCGGAAACTGTCCTTCCCCTATTTCCCGGCATGGCAGCGTCGGCAAGTTGGCCGTTTCCTGCCCTGTCCCGGCATCTCATTGAGCGCACAAAATGCCGCTTCCTCTGAAGCGGCATTTTCATTTTTTCGGGATTTGTGTATACAGATATATCTGTACAGCCTCCGGCCATCTTCCTGCGACCTCACCCGCCGATCTCACTTTCTACTTGTGGATCCATCCGGATGCGCCACGAAGACTGACCACCAGCCAGTTTCCCACCTCTCTCAGAATCGGAAGGGTTGTATTCCTGGATAACAACGCCACTTTGGGAGCATTCGTGTCATTCCAGGCATAGACCGGTGTGCTTCTTTCCGTCCGGTACCAGGCCGGATCAATGGCCAGATACTCCTCATTTACATAGCCTGCCGGTCCCACATCCTCTGCATCCGAAAGGAAACATCTGGCCCAGCCACCTGTCTCCGGCTGCACGATGATCCGCGCTCCGTATCTGAGTGTCGTCACCGCCCGGGATGAGGATCCGGGCATCTCCCGCACCGTCAGTGAATCACAAAGGACGACCGCCTGAAGTCCGATCTGTCCCTCTCCATAGGCGGGAATGATTTCCGCGCAGCCTGCCGAAGCACACACCAGCAGGGTAATCATCAGCAGTGACAAAAGAACCGTAACTCTTTTCATAAATCTCTCCTTCTGTCTCATGGACGGTCCGGGCATTGACCGCCATATCTTTCGTCTGTATCTGTCCCAATGTTTTCCGGAACACGCCTGCCGGATGCCGGAATCAGGCCGTGCAGTCATCTGTTCCGTTACGACACAACTGCAGATCTGCCCGAATGACAGGTGAACCGGGAGGCCACTGTTCACCATTATACACTCCGTCAGGGGTTTCAACAAGCACCCTGTTTCGGACATTTACGGTTGCTCATTCGCGCGTGAACAGGTATAATACGTGTGGGCTGATGCGCCCGTGCATCTGCACAGACTGAGAGGAAACAACCCTGTGGTGTGTATCCGGCATTCAGGTTTCCTCCCCGGGTGCCCCGTAAGTCATCACTGACTGCCCATGGAAAAGAGGAAGAAAAGGATTTCACGATGTCTACAAAAAAGCACTTCATATGCCTGCTGGTTATCCTTGGAATGTTCTTTGCCCTGTCTGCCTCTGCCGAAAGCGCAGAGCCCGTCTCCACCGCGCAGGACCTCATCGAGCGCTCGGTAATCAGTTATGCCGCATACGGCAAACGGGATCAGGGGGCACTCGATCTGCTGGCCAAAGCAGACCCTGACAAGTATGAGAAATGGAACCGGATCATGGACCTCTGGGCCGCACCGGTCACCGTCAATGCTACCCTTCCGGACAACCTGCCCAAGGATGACACGCTCTGCCTGACCGCCCTCGGCTTCCAGCTCAACCCGGATGGAACCATGCGGGATGAGCTGATTGAGCGGCTGAAAGTCCTGAAAGCGGCCGCGGAACAGTATCCAAATGCAATCATTGTCTGCACAGGCGGCGGAACGGCAGCCGATGAACCCAGTGCCACGGAAGCCGGCCGGATGGCCCAGTGGCTTCAGGAAAACGGCGTGGATCCGGCGCGGATTTACGTAGAGGACAAATCCATCACCACCGCGCAGAACGCCATTTACACCTTTGATATTCTTTCAGAGAAATGCCCGCAGGTCAATCAGATCGCCATTATCTCCAGCGACTATCACATTGCCACCGGAATCCTGCTGTTTGGGGCCGAGTCCATTCTGCGGGACAGTGCCATCACGGTGGACAGCAACGCCTCCTGGCATGCACCCAGCGGCACCCTCTCTGCCATGTTCCAGGCCGGTGCTCTGATCGAGCTCTCCGGCGACATGAAAACCGCTTTTGAAATCTATTATGAGACCTATGACATCCACGAGCTTCCGCCTCTCAACAGGTAAAACCGGCCTTTACACGTAAAATCCGCCCAATGTATCTGCCTGAACAGTGATGTTCGGAAAGGACTGTACCGATGAGCTTTATCCACGGTGGGACTCTGATTCGTCCCGTATCGGCTGTTCTGTTTGACATGGACGGTTTACTCATTGACTCAGAAAGACTGGCCCTCGAATGTGACCGCTGTGCCTTTGAGGCGATGGGAATCCCCATGGACTATTCCGTCCTGCTGCAGACCCTCGGCGAAACCGCCGAATCCAGCAACCGGATCTTCGCCTCCCATATCGACGGTCCCTTCGACACCGAACGTTTCTGGGCACTTACCAGACAGTTCTTCGACGAAAAGGTCCAGGCGGGAGAGCTTGAGGCCAAGCCCGGTGCACGCGAGCTGATTTATTTTCTTGGGCAAAACGGCATTCCCTGCGCTCTGGGGTCCTCCAGTGCCCTGACCCGCATCTCCGTCTCTCTTCAGGCCACCGGACTGGACCGCTTCACGGTCATCGTCTGCGGCGACGATCCGGTCCGTTCCAAGCCGGAGCCGGACATTTTCCTCCTGGCTGCAGAGCGGCTCGGCATCTGTCCGGAGCACTGTCTGGTTCTGGAAGATTCCCCCAGCGGTATCCGGGCCGGGTTCAACGGAGGCATGCAGGTCTGCATGATTCCGGACCTGATCCCCTGGCAAAACGAGTTCAGCCGCTTCTGCCACCACGCCTGCACCGGCCTTGCAGATATCCAGACTCTCCTCAAGGAACCCCTGTAATCCGGTCTATCTGACCAGCCCGACAATTTCAGATGCGATACGGTCCACGTCTTCCCCGGAACTTTCCCGTCCGAGGGTGATGCGGACCGTTCCCTTTATGTACCGGTCCGGAACGCCTGTGGCACTGAGCACATGAGATACCGCAATTTCCCTTGAATTGCAGGCAGACCCGGCCGCCACGGCAATCCCCTTTCGGTCCAGCAGGTATACCAGCATCCTCCCGTCCTGACCGGCAAAGGACAGTGACAGGCTCCCGGGCAGATGCCAGGCACCGCCGTTTATCCTAAAATCCAGTCCCGCTTCCCTGAGGGAAAGGATAAGCCGTTCCCGAAGCTCCTCCAGACGCACCTGTTCGTGTTCCATTTCACTGACACTCTCACTGAGGGCTGCCGCCATGCCGACAATACCTGCCACATTCTCCGTTCCGGCACGCATGCCCCGTTCCTGGCCTCCGCCGTGATGGAGTGGCTCCAGTGCTGTCCCATGACGCACATAAAGAAATCCGATCCCTTTCGGCCCGCCGAACTTGTGTGCACTGGCCGAAAGCAGGCATACCGGCGCGGGATCCACCCGCAGCGGAATGTGACCCATGGCCTGAACCGCATCCGTATGAAACGCAACTCCCGCCTCCCCGGCCGCCTTTGCAAGCGCCGGGATGTCCTGCACCGTCCCGATTTCGTTATTTGCTGCCATAACGGAAACCAGCGCGGTATCCGGCCTTAGTGCTGCCCCAACCGTTTCCGGCCGGATAATGCCCTCCCGGTCCGGGCAGAGGCGGGTCACTTTCCATCCAAGCCGCTCAAGAAACGCGCAGGGTTCCAGCACCGCGTGATGCTCAATGGCGCTGATTATCAGGTGTCCCGGCCGTCCCCCATGGCAGGCCAGGGCCCTGCCCTTCACGGCCCAGTTGTCGCTTTCCGTTCCGCCGGATGTAAAGTAGATTTCATCCGTCCGGGCCCCCAGTATCCGGGCAATGGTTTCCCTCGCCTCACGCACCGCGTGCCTTGGTAACTGGCTGTACGTGTCCGCCGCAGAGGGATTCCCGAATTCCCGTTCAAGCCATGGCCGCATTGCCTCCCGGGCCGATTCCCGAAGGGGCGCGGTTGCCGCATAATCCGCATACACAGCAGGTTTCATCTGTCACTCAGCATCCTTTTCTGCCGTCGTATCAAAGATGTGGATATCCACCCCCGCCTCAGTACCGTGCACCTCGGAACGGTAGACCGGACGGGACAGGATGTCCGCAAGCACAGGGCTGTCCGTCATAAACCTCGGGCAGGCGGTTATTATGTCCGTCTCCTCCGGGCGAAACCAGCCGTTATTATCCACATAGATCCGGCAGCTGTTTCCTTCCCGGTCCACTCCTTCCAGCATGTACCTGGCACAGAGATGACGGCATCCGGCCGGGTCCGTCACCTGCACATCCACTCCGCCCGGGAGAATCGTTCCCGTAAACAGTTCCGATTCCACCGTTCCTGAGAACGGAAGCATTGTCACCTCACCGCAGGCACTTTTCATCCGGGAAATCTGCTCCCGTTCCAGTCGTACATGAATGAGCATAATCGGGTCTGTCATTCTCTGTCCCTCCTATAATGATGCTTTGGCTTTCGGTACCGTATGTTGACAAGGGTCAACTCCCTTCACCTGTAAACAAAGTCGGGTCTTTCGGCCTCTCTGCTTTTCCTCTTTTCAGTCCTGTCATACGGACGCTTCGCGTCCGGCCCGCACACGTGTCAGGCGATGCATCAGGTCGGGATCCGTCCGGCCAAAGTACCGGTGCAGCTCCATATAGTCCGCGTACAGGCGGTCATACGTGTCCGCTTCGGCTGTCTCCGGTTGCACCGCTCCGGGCTGCACCCGGCCCAGCCGACCTGTAATATCCGCCAGATTCCGGTACGAGGTTACCGCCTCCGGTGCTGCCGCGATCCCCAGCATGGCGGCACCAAGTGCACTGGCCTGTGTACTGGCACAGATCCGGACAGGCCGCCGAAGCACATTGGCAAAAGTTCGGACGACAAAAGGATTCTTTGCCGGAATGCCCCCGCCCAGGACGATTTCCCGCACCGGCAGTCCGGCATTTTCAAAGGACTCCAGAATGGCTCTGGTCCCGAACGCAGTGGATTCCACCAGCGCCATATAGATCTCCTCCGGTTTCGTTCTGAGATTCAGACCGACGATCAGACCGCTGAGTTCAAAATCCATGAGCGGTGAACGGACACCGTTCAGCCAGTCAAGGGCGATCAGTCCCGTGTCCCCTGCATGAACGCCTTCCAGTTTCCGTACCAGCAGCTGATGCGGACTCAGTCCAAGAGCCTCCGCTTCCCTTTCATAGGCTTCAGGGAAACAGTTCCGGACCGCCCACTCAAACTGATCTCCCACACAGGACTGCCCCGCCTCAATTCCGAACCATCCGGGCATGATTCCATCCCGGACAATGCCCTGAATGCCCGGAACCAGGGCCTCCCGGTCAGTGAGCATCAGGTGACAGGCAGAGGTTCCCATGATGATCATCATCTGTCCCGGGCCGGTGATGCCGCCCCCGAGAACGGAACTGTGTGCATCAATGATCGGCGTACCCACCGGTGTTCCGGGCAGAAGATGCAGTTTTTCCGCCATTTCCCCGCAGAGATGCCCGGCCACAGATCCAACAGGCAATACCCGCTGATTCATCTTCATACGGACGATGTCCGGCAGACGGGGATCCAGCGCCGCCAGATACGCATCAGACGGGTACTGCCCCGTATACAGGGCCTTGTATCCCCTCCCGCACCCGGAGACGGTGAGCCTGTCCGTCAGGATCCAGGTCAGCCAGTCCATGACCTCAAGGAGCACATCCGCCTTTTTCAGCACCTGCGGAGCACAGTGAAGGGTTTCCAGTACTTTCGGGAATGTCCACTCACTGGAGATCCGGCCGCCGTAACGGGACAGCCAGGCCTCACCCCGCTCCGATGCGATCTCCGTCATCCGGGCCGCCTCGGCCTCCCCGCCATGATGCTTCCAAAGCTTCAGGTAGGCATGGGGCTCCAGATGGAATTCCGGATACGTCGAAAGCGGCTGTTTGTTCCCGTCCGCCGGCAACAGGGTCGATGCCGTGGCATCAATCGCCAGGCCCACCACATTTTCCGGCCGGATTCCGCTTCGGTCCATGACAGAGGACACCGTTCCGATGAGGCCGTTCAGGTAATCCATGGGATCCTGAAGAGCAAAGGATGGCGGAAATACCACCCCCGGGAAACCGGTCAGAATGCCGTGTTCATACTCCGATACGCTCTCTGCCACCGTTTCACCGGTCGCAATATCCACCAGAATGGCCCGAACCGACTGCGTGCCGTAATCAACGCCTATTGAAAACCTGGCCATGTGTACCCTCCCTTAATGGTGCTTTGGCTTTCGGCACCGTTTGGCAGACAAGGAACATTATTTGACAAACCGGTGCAGCCCTTGCCCACTCCTGTTCACCGGACCCGCGGCGCTCCCGGGTTCCGCTGTCAGATCTCCTCCCGGACAAACGTGAAGGCATCCCATGGGATGGAAACCGGCTTCCCCTGGTTGATGATCTCATCCACATGCATCAGGAGCGGAAAGTCCTCCGTCCTGACCAGTCCGGCACCGGCCATCTGCCGGACTGCCCGTGCCGTTCGCGTGGCGATGACAATGGATTCAAGGGTCACCCCGTCCAGTTCGCGCATGGCCTCCTCAAAGGTCAGGCCGCGACCCAGTAACGTGCCGATTTTCCGTGTGCGTCCGCCAAAGATGGTTACATACAGATCGCCGGCCCCGAAAATGAGATTCTCCGGGAGTCCGTGACAAAGCCGGATCAGCTCTGTCATTTCCCGGACACTCTGGCCGAAAAGTGCCGCCTGTGAATTGTAATGAACCGCTCCGATTTGCCCATCCCGCTTTTCCGCCAGACCTACCGCCAGCGAAACGCCCAAAGCATATGCATTCTTGAGCGCGACCGCGCTCTCCACGCCCCGAACGTCCCTTGACAGGCTGATGTGGTAATACGAGGTGCCAAGCAGGGAGCGCATCCACCTGAGTGTCTCCATCTCCTCCCCGCAAAAAGCCACATGACTGTCATCATGGTCCGCCAGCTCATAACTGGTGCAGGGTCCCCCAATGCCGAAAAAGCGCATCTGCCGCCCTGCCGGCTGCATCCTCTGCATATAGATCGGGTAGGGCGTCAGTGCCCCGTCCTCCTCACAGATCATGCCCTTCGTCACGCTGAGGATCGGCACTTTTTCCGGCAGAACAGGCAGCATCTCCCTGACAAACCAGTCAATGCCAAAGCTGCTCACCCCGTTTAAAATCAGGTCCGCACCCTCAAGCGCCTCCGGCAGTTCCTCTTTCTGGTAGTACCGGATTCCGGCATGAAGCGTCCGTTTCAGCGTCGGATGATAGTTGTCCCTCCGGAGCCGCTCAATAATTTCCCGGTCCAGCGGCGAACCGACCAGGCGGACCTCATGCCCGTTTTCAAATGCGGGAAACGTAATGGCCGAATTCATCTGGCCTGCGCAAAGGAATGTTATGACACTCATCTCTCGTCCTCCAAAGTCGGGAAGATGGCCGTTTCCCGGGTTCTGCTCCGGGAACACGGTCTGTACGGCAGTCCCGGGCAACCCTGTCCGGGCGTTTTCATTATACCGGAACACTTCCCCGGCAACAAGCCATTCCGGCAAATTCCCGGTGACACAGAAAACGCCGGACAACCGCTTCCGGTCATCCGGCTCTCAGCCCTCAGGCTGTCCTCATTTTCTTTTCATATCCCCCTTGCACCGGTACATTTCCTGATCCGCCCGTGCCAGTACACTGTCCGTTCCGGTATCTTTCCGGGCATCATACCGCGCATAGCCGATGGCAGCGGAAACACGGGTCCAGGGGGCAAGCGTCTTGTCCTCGTCGAGTTGCCTGACGCGGTTTTTAAACTGTGCCAGTAAGTTGTCCACGTTCTGATAATCCGCGCCCTCAAGAAGAACCACAAACTCATCTCCGCCAATCCGGAACACCGGTGAGTGGGCAAAGACCTCACAGATCAGCTTGCACAGCGTCTTGATGGCCACATTCCCCTTCTCATGCCCGTAATTGTCATTGATCACCTTCAGGTAGTTAAGGTCGATCATGACCAGTCCGAATTCCGTCTTTCCCTCAGCCAGTTCCTTCTCGACGATCCTGATTCGTTCATCGTAAGCGGTTTTATTCCGGACTCCCGTCAGTGCATCCACCGTCGCCAGCCGGCTCATGGCATCCGCATGCTGCTGTGAGCTCAGCAGTTCCCGCATGGTAAACTGGAGCCGGTCCACCATCTCATTCATCTGACTGGTCACATCGCCGATTTCATCGTTTCGCCGAACAGGTGCCCGGTAAGTCAGATCACCGTCCGAAATGATCCGCATATCCCGTCCCAGCTGTTCAATGGGCCGCGTGACAATGGAAGCCACCCGGTTGGCCATGAAAACGGCCACCAGAATAATGAGGATCGCGATGCCGACAAAGACCAGATAGGCGTGGACAATATACCGATCTGAATCCTGAATCATGTCGTGAATCGTCCTGGTGGGCACCGAAACACAGAGTGTCCAGCCCACCCGCTCAATCGGGACACTGACATACAGTGCGCTCTCTGTTTTTATGATCCCGTCCGGCGTCGTCCTAAGCCTTTCCAGGTCTTCCGGTTTCAGTCCCGTATACGCCTCAAGCGTTATTTCCTGCGCATCCGGCGAAATGAGTGCCCCGTTCTTATCCAGTGCAAAGGACATGGCATTTTCGCCCGCATTGACGGAAAGGAGTTCAAAAAAGAGCGCCGTGATATCAAAGTCGGCACAGTTGACCCCTTCAAACTCGCCGTTTTCGTTCAGGAACGGCGAGGCGACGGTAATGGTCATCCCGCGCCCCTGGGAATCCAGATACAGATCCGTATAGAAGACGCCCTTCTCTTTCATTCCCTGCTGATACCAGCTGGAATGAAAGAAATCATAGACCAGTTCGTGTCCGGGCTCCGGCACCGACAGATAGGAAAACCGGTCGTAGGAGGTCATCAGGCCGCTCTTTGATCCCACATAGAGCGTGGTAATCAGCTTTTCATTCGCCGTTGCAATCGGCGCGAGTACCTGCTCAAGATTGCTGAAAAAGAACAGTTCCTCCCGGAAGTCCTCCGCCTTCATCTCATCATTGATAAAGCCCCTGGTCAGCGCAAAATCATGCGTATCCACCGGGGGATCATATATGTACCCGCGGGCAATCATCTGCACCCTGTTGCGGTACATGTCCTCGATATAGTCCGTTACGAATTCAATGTACTTTTCGTAGTGTTCAAGTCTCGCATCTGCTGCAATCGCTTTCTGCAGAACCATATTTTTCAGGTTTCGCTCGATCTGCGAGGTCAGCACCTTTTCTGTTGACTCTTTTATCCATGAGATACAGAACACACCCGTCACGCTTGCTGCAAGCAGGCCCACGAGCAGTGTGACCAGAAAGAGAACAAGCACGCGCCGGCGAATCGGCACTCTCTTTTCCAGTTTTCTGTTCATCTCCTCAACCTCTTTTTCAATATACTTACGTCCGGTCCGAATTTCCGCGAATGGGGCCCCACTCCCGATTCACGTCAAATCTGTCGCCAAAACGTCCCGGTCCCGTTGATTCGTTTCAAACAACTGAATCTAAAAAATCGCAATCAGTTTAGCAGAATTTACCAAAGTTTTCAAGTTCGAATTTCCCGCTTTGATGCAATCCTGCTCTTGACATGAGGAACCTCCTGCAAAACTGCAGGAGGTTCCTCTTAAGTTCAGGCGTCCCTGTCATCTCAAAGGATGAATGGCATCCCGATCAACCGGAACAGGGGCACAAAACCGTCCCTCAGTGATTATTTCCCTGTCCCAGAGCGAACAAGTTCAACCGGAACCAGCACTAAGTGGTGGGTAATTGACTGCTGAGCACACCTTTAATCACACCATCGACCACTCTGTTCCGTTCTTTGGTCAGATCGTATTCCACTGACAGTCGGATATTCTCATTCGTGGCCCGCAGATACTGCGCAACGCTCTGATAAATCTCAATGGAGTCAATCTCCCCCAACTGCAGAGCCATCAGCACGGCATCCAGGGAATCATAGTACACGATTTCCGGCGTCTGTCCGGCTCCTTCCGGAGGGCCATGGGGATCCGGTGCAGCTCCCGATTCCCCCATCGGCCCGGGGCCAGACACGGCATATCCTTCCCGGACCAGCAGATTGCCTACCGTCTGACAGACACTCTTATGCACATGTTCAGCATGGCCAGCATTCCGCACTTTTGATCTTTCAGTTCAGGCACAGAAGCATTCTTCTGCTCCTCTGCCACCGCAGAGAGAACA
>JAFUBF010000076.1 GCA_017460325.1 Clostridia bacterium
CTTTCGTGCGGACAAAGTCCGGAATTTATGAGCTAAATGCACAAAAGGAAGTGCTAAATTTCGGTATTGACAAATAAAGAATGCCGCTGTATAATTCCACCTGTTCTTGGAACGAGCACCCATAGCTCAGCTGGATAGAGCGTTTGACTACGAATCAAAAGGCCACAGGTTCGAATCCTGTTGGGTGCACCAAAAACCGCATCCGAGCTTCGCGCCGGAGGCGGTTTTTTTGTTTCCGGAACGGGTAAGGTGCCGGCTGGCCCGGGCATTGTTCAGGAAAGAGCCGGGGACCCGGTCAATTTCCGCTTTCAAAACCGGGATAAATGGATTACAATGAGGCATAAACAAAGGAGGAGGATGAATAAATGAGAAATCTAAAACGAACTGCGAACGTACTGGTGGCCGTATTGCTGCTTTGTCTGTGCCTGATCTGGCAGGTACCCGTACTGGCAGAAGCGCTCGCTGCAGAAACGCCGGATGCCCAGGTGGCCGGTTCCGCCGGGGTGGTACTCCTTTCGGACTACTGGACGGAAGGGTCCAAAGCGGCGGAAAGCATCAATGCGTACCTTACCCAGGTTACCGACGAGGCTTCCCCGGACTATATTCCCACAGAGGACAGGATTGCGGTATTTGACCTTGATGGAACCCTGATGTGTGAGACGGATCCGTTCTGCTTTGAGTATATGCTGTTTGCCGATTATGCGCTCAACAGCGGGAGTGCCACGATCACGGATGAGATCCGGGCAGTGGCTCAGGAGATCCTGGATGCCGCCGGCGGGAAAAAGCCGGATGGAATGAGCACCCGGCAGGCAAGTGCCGGTGCAAAGGCGTATAAGGGCATGACAATGGAAGAGCTGGCAGGCATTGTGGACCGTTTTAAGGACAGCGATGCCTGGGGCTTTGTCGGAATGACGCGGGGCGAGGCCTATTACAAGCCGATGGTCGAGCTGTTTGACAAGCTGCTGGCCAATGACTTTACGGTCTATGTGGTCACGGCGACCGAGCGGAACATTGTACGGGAGGTCATCAACGGGGTACTTGCCATTCCGGCGTCACACGTCATCGGAACGGAATACGGCTATATGGCCACCGGTCAGGGAGATGAGGAGGACAGCAGTTACACCTTCCAGCCCAACGATAAAGTCGTCTTCGACGGCAGTTACGCCGGAGAAAATGCGAAAATGTGCAAGGTGGATGCCATTGTACGGGAAATCGGGCAGCAGCCGGTGCTTGCTTTCGGCAATTCCAGCGGAGATCTTGCCATGGCGATTTACACCATTTCCAACAATCCGTATAAGAGTGCGGCCTATATGGTCCTTGCGGATGACGGAGTGCGCGAATACGGAGATGAAGCAGGTGCCCCGGCAAAACGGGCTTCTTACGAGGAGCAGGGGATAGGGGTCATTTCCATGAAGGATGATTTCAGGACCATCTATGGGGATGACGTGGTCAAGGCTGATCCTCAGCAGAAATAAACGAAAACAGCGTTTCTGAGTCTTTTCACTCAGAAACGCTGTTTTGATTCGTTCATAAAACGCTAAGATGATTGTGACAGGGTTGTGGCTGGCCGATTTCAGGAGAAACTCAGATCTGCTGGTTTGGCTGAAAAGGACCGCAGCAACGATCCCACGGTTTGATGCGATGGAGAAGCGTAACGCTTCTGTCCGGAACAGGAAGGGAAGGCGGAATGTAAATGCACAACATGATAATCACGCATTGGCAGCGACTCCTGTGTTTGTCCGGGCAAAGCGCCTGGATTCCCTGATTCTGCGAACTTCTGCCATCGCTTCGTCATGCGGCAGAACCATCCCCGCTTCTATATCTTCCAATCCTCTGTCCAACATACGGAGCAGATCAGGGTCTATTTCTGATGCTTCCTGAATGGTGATTTTTTCATCAATCATATCAACACCTCTTCCGATCAGGCCACCAGCTTATTCAGTCTTCGATCCCGTTATCTGCGACGGCAATGGGACGGCCCCAGGGGTCGTAAAGAATCCCCACATCCCTCTTTTTATCGGACCAGACGGATTTTTCATCCCAGGTCTGATCGACCGGTCCCAGTGCATGTCTGCTCCCAATGACCCAGCTTTCGCCGGACCCAAGAACCGGTCCCTCCAGAAGAAGGGTTTCATCCCCCTTGGTGGAATAGAGGATATATCCGTTGAGATCAGCAGATGTATCGGCGGTATTCCGCAATGTGACCGTGTCCAGGTAACAGTCAATGTCCAGTGTAATCCCATCGATTCGGGACGGGACGCCGTTCCATTCCACGTCCTGGACCTGGCTGACCTTGCCGTTTGAGAGGGTGAAGAGGATGGCGTCGTGGTAGTCCTGAGTGACATAGGTTGCACATCCGGCGGCCTTCAGCCTCTTCAGCGTGGTGGGTGAGGGGGTATCCGGTTCTTCGGCGGTAGAGGTTGAAATCACCGCTGCTTCCGGGTGACTGGCAGCAAGGAAGGGTTTGGTGAGGGAATGGTTGTCTCCGTGATGACCGGCCTTTACCAGGGTACAGGGACGGATGCGTCCGTCTGCGAGAAGCTCCATCTCCTCATCCTCTTTCATATCCCCGCACAGGAGAATGCTTCCGGCCGGAGAGGAAAAATGCAGCACCAGAGAATTGTTATTCTCATTCTCCATATTAACACTCAGAGGACCCAGTACGGTAAAGGAAGCGTCTGTGCCCACGGGGATGACATCCCCGTCAGAAAGCCAGGTGCAGTCCTCACCGCGCTCTTTCGCGGCGAGAACAGCAGGATGCTTTCCTTTCTTTACGTCAAACCAGGTCTCGGAGGCGTACCACGCGTTAACGGGGACAGAACTCCTGGCAAGCGACATCAGCCCGCCGTAATGATCTTCATGGCAGTGCGAAAGAAAGACGCCGTCGAAATGATCGATGTGGTAGGCCTCTATCGCTGTTTTCAGGGCGTTGTAGTTTGCCTCATAGCCGGTGTCAATCAGCCAGCAGGTATCCTGATAAAAAAGCAGCAGGCAATCTGCCTTGCCGATGTTGAGGCACAAAAGCCTTACTTCATTCGTATCTCCTTTTGCCGGGACAGAGAAGAGCCCTGTCAGCAGCAGGAGCAGTGCTATGATTATCTTCATACTCCACTTCCTTTTGAGTATTTGCGGCGAAATCCGGGTGCGATCCGGTTCCCCGGTAACTTTCGCGCCTGAACCGGATCGGACTTGTTCAGTTCTGTTTGCCGGGCAGGGACCCCATGGCTCTGACCGGAATTCCCCTGCATCCCGGACACGGCGGAACCTTCCTCTCAGGTCCGGGCCAGGCCCGGACGGGAAGATGCAAAGGTGCCGCTGAGGACAGGAAAATGCAGGCAGAAAAAGGACGAATTGCCCCGCGTCGCCTCTGGGAGCGGGGATTCTGCGGGTTCAGTCATGTGAGGAGTGACGCGGCCTGCGTATCATCTCTGTCTTACACGGGTCACTGTCTATATTCCCTGATTTTTGTAACCTGAATCGAAAATTCATGAAAAGCATACCAGAAAACCGGCCTGATTTCAATGAAAATCCGAATGGAACAGGCGAAGCTGTAACGATGTGTTTCCGGGGAAAAAATCAGTTTGCACTTTTATAGTGCGATGAGTATACTTTTGCTGTCAGTTTTTCTCAGATAAGCATACATAGGAAACGGAGAGTGACGCGCAGGAGCGGGCTTCCCGGTGTATATCAGTGACTTTGAATTCCGGGTTTTCACTGGGAAGATGCCGTTTCAGACCCCGGAAACAGAAGGCACCGGGTCTGCCGATTGGCGGCAGCGGGCTGTCCGTGAGTGACCGGACCTGCCATAGGTGAGGGCAAAGTCTGCACCCGGTTTGCCAAATCGTGCCTCTGTCAGTCATACGGTGCCGAAAGCCAAAGCAGCATTTAAGGAGATTGGATCAATGAAAGGAATCATAAGAAATCTTCAGATCCTTGTGGTTACTGTCATACTCTGTCTGACCGTCGGGATCAGTGCCGCCTATGCGAGCGGACTTAAGGACAGTGGGAGCAGCAGTGACTGGGAGGTCTCTCTGAGCAATATTGACTGGGGTCAGATTTCTTTCAGCATCGACGGCCCGGAAGCTGACTGGGACCATCCGATTATCAAGCATATTATCCCCGGCGTGAAGCTGGGGGTCACGATGAAAATCGGAGGAAGCGGGGACTTTGATGTCAATATTAAACAGGCAAACCTGAAAGACACTGTCAATGTGAACACGCACATTATCCGGACTGCGTCCGATATCTGGCTCAGCGGCAAGGAAATGTACCTGAAAAAGTTCACGCCGGATAATATTCTGGATTATCTGAGGTATGTTCCGGGCATTTCAGGAAGTGTGGAAGGGTATTTTGCAGCCGCGGCAACCGCTCCGGGAAAAGTAAAAGGGCATTTTAACAACATGACCACGATTTCCTTCTCGACAACCACCGGGGTGACCAAGAAGGATGACCGAACCATGAAACTGACTTCGGTTGAACCGGTTGATGCAAATAAAGAGGTTGTGTTCTTTGTCGGAAGTGATTTTCTCGAGACGGCCAGTGCCCTTCACGTTGACCTGAAGGTGGTTACGATTGGGCCGGTCTTCGAGGTGGATGTTGATGTCCTGGCCGGTGCCAATGGAGTGGCTAAACTGGAAAAGGATAAGTACAAACTGACGGTTGCCAGTGCGGACAGTGAGGGCGTCGGACAGACTACGACCTATGTGAAGGAAAGAGATGACAGGACCGGGGAGTACGGTGAAGTCAGC
>JAFUBF010000077.1 GCA_017460325.1 Clostridia bacterium
AACACGGAACAGTTCATCAAAATCCGTCACATTCTGCTTTCCAAAGTCCAGGATCGTCTGCTCACTGTCAATTTCCATTCCAAAGGCAGTGACTGTTTCTGCCGAAGCCCTACTGAAAAGGAGCAGAAACAGGAGCAGAACCGGGAATAGTCTTTTCATTTGTCATACCTCTACATTAAGGGAATTTCCGTATGTTCCTCTTCATCAGTATTCTCATTTTTTCCGATTTCCGCTGCGGAATCTTTCCATACCGGTTTCGCGTTTGCCCACTCCGATTCGGGAATCAGTGTGGAAAAATAGAGAATATCACAGAGCGTTCGTTTTTTTGCATTGGACAGGCCATTGATCTTCTTTCCGCCCAGCACCACGCTGGAGGAGGAACCGCCATCGAGATTAAAGGCAAGAGGAACGTCCAGCTCATGAAGGAAATGGATCAGCTCTTCAATGGTAAGTCCCACAGATCCCCTGTTTTCAGGTCCCTCCGTCGCAACAAACAGATAGGAAAGAGGTCCCAGCTGACAGGCGGCCATCCGCTGGGCTTTTCTGAACGTACCGGCATCAATCCGCTTTGGAGGGAGGATTTCCTCGCCGTCCATGATCAGGGCCGGACCGAAGTTGAACGTGTTGATGATGGTCCCTTCAAAGGATTCCACCATTTCATTGGTGGGATCCCGGAGAATATGAAAATCGCCCTGATCATCGATAATAAGCATGTCAAAGCCGGCATTGGCTTTGGCCCGGTAGGTATGTCCCTGACGGACCAGATACCCGAGATTCTGCTTGAAAAAATCCCCATTGACGGCCAGTACGGCATTGTTCCGTTCAGCCAGTTTTTCCGGATAGGCCAGGCTGGTTGATCCGAAACGGCCTGCCATGGCGGTCCGCATCTGAGACGGATCTGCGATCTTCACATAAACGAGCTGAATGGTGGTATCGTAGGCCCTTGTCGTTTCAATACGGACACTCAGCGTCTCATCCTCATAGCCGGCATAGTCCGGCAGATAGGCATCCGGGATCCCCGGAAGCCCCGGACTGCTGTCGAAAGGCAGCGGCGCGTAATCCGCAAGGCCCAGAACCGGAAGAAGACAGAGCAAAAGAAACAGAAAAATCCGACTACGTTCCAAAGAAGCAGCCTCCTCATATCATTGTATCGAAGTCCGGGAAACCGGTCCGAACCCGATATTCCCTCGTTTGAATGGGTTCAGCGAGGGCTGAACCCCAAACATTTGACTATTCTACCCTATTTTCCCTGAAAGCGCAATCAAACATGCCTGTTTTGCGGTAAAAATGTTCGACGAAAAAAAACGGAAGCCTCAGCTTCCGTCTACGTAATGGAGCCACCGGTCTTCCGGATCTTCTGCTTGCGAAAGGAATGGGGCGTCATGCCGGTCTGTTTGCGAAACCAGCGGCAGAAATAGTTGTCTGTTGCAAAGCCCATCTTTCTGGACACCTCAAGGACTGACAGGTGTCCGTTGCTGAGGAGCTCCTCTGCCGCCCGTCTGCGTTCCTGGTTGATGGTGTCACTGAGGGTTGTTCCCGTAATTTCCTTATAGATGTGCGAGAGGTAGACCGGATGAAACTGGCAGAATTCAGCCAGGGTACTGAGGGAGAGATCACTGTTCAGGTGATCGTGAATATAGGTATGCAGCGCATCGACCCATTCAGGCATTTCCTCCCCGCTTCCATCAGGCACAGAGGCGTCTTTTCCGGGGATTTCCTCCATGGCCCGTTCAATGGTGCTGATGAGGTAGTCATCTCCTTCCCCTTTCAGGACGTAGGCGAATGCATGCTGATCCAGCGCTGTCCGCGCATACTCAAAATCGGAATAGCCCGTCAGGTAAATCACGCGGCACTGGGACCAGCGTTCAAGAATTCTTTTGTGCAGTTCCAGCCCGCTGGTATCCGGCATGTTGATATCGGTCAGCAGCAGGTC
>JAFUBF010000078.1 GCA_017460325.1 Clostridia bacterium
CCATTTCATCTACAACACCCTGACAACCATCTACTGCCTGTGCAATCAGGATCCTCAGCTGGCCCGAAAAGTCGTTCTGGATTTCTCCACCTATCTGCGCAAGAACTTCACCGCCGTCGCAAGCCCCACACCTGTTCCCTTCGCATCCGAACTGGATCATACACGCGCCTATCTGGACGTGGAGCAGGTCCAGTACAGAGACAGTCTGTTTGTCCATTATGACACGCCACATACCTGGTTCCGCATTCCCCCGCTGACGCTGCAGCCCATTGTTGAAAATGCCGTCAAGCACGGCAGAGATCCGTATTCCGGTCCGATGCACATTTCCATCCAGACACGGAAAACGGACAGCGGCAGTGAAATCATCGTAGCGGACAACGGCCGCGGCTATGCCCCTGAGGAGGACGGGAACAATCATATTGCCCTCAAAAATATTCAGCAGCGACTTGAGATCATGTGCGGCGGCTCTCTGTCCATTACCCCAAACGAGGGTGGCGGAACCGTGGTCACAGTGACCATCCCGGACAGTACGCCAAAGGAATAAATTTCCCGGCAAATTTCCTGTACAGTGACGGATTCGCGTTACTCATCCAATCCAAAAAGCGAGTCCCTGGAAACACCTGATTTCCAGGGACTCGCTGTTGTCATAAGCGCATCTCCTCCAGGCTGATGTGCTCATCGTGCAGCTCGTCGATTTTCATGGCAACTCTTCCATGGCTGCGTATTCTCTTACACCGCTTCCCAGTCGTTTTCTTTCTCAGGACCGGAATACGCCCGCTGCCAGGCACCGTCAGAATAAGCAATTCCTGGTATTTCGTCAATCCCCACGTCAATGAGATGTAACGGTGTTTGAAATCATTCCTGATTTTGCGTTTCTGCCATCTGTATCATTTGCTGAATTCTTTCTACCAGTTCCTGAGTAACGATGCCGCTTTCAATCAGCTTCTCCTCAGAGGCATCCTTAGCGCAGAGTGCATTCGCCTGTTCCTGCGTAAGCACACCCTGATCCACCAGCGGTTGCAGAGACTTCCTGGTGTATTTCAGCTCGCCGTTCACTTTTCCATTTTTCATCCCCTGCGTCAGTCCGTTCCTGAAGGCATTTTATACTTATGTAAAGGAACGAGTTCTTCCAGACAGGCGCATGTATCTGTTTTTTGATGAACTCCAGCGAATAGACCGGTGGGAAGATGCGGTACATTCGTTTCGGGTTGATTTTGATTGCGACATCTATATTACAGGATCAAACGCTTATCTGCTGTCATCCGAGTATTCAACTTATCTTTCAGGCAGATATGTTGAACTCAGGATGTATCCGCTGTCTTTCCAGGAGTTTCTGCAGTTTCATGGATATGAAGTTCGTGACCGCAAATCACCCACCGGTGAAACAAAGAAGAGGGCCTTTAATGCCGAAGGCGAGTCTGTCGAGTGGAATGAGCTGTTTGAAGCATACTTGCATTATGGTGGAATGCCGGGAATTGCCGATGTGGGATTGGTTCAGGAAAGAGCGCTTTCCCTTCTTGAGGGCATTTATTCATCCGTGGTACTCCGCGACATTCTCGAAAGAGAAAAGCACAGAGGACAGCGGCAGATCACAGACCCTTTCCTGCTTCGAAAGATCATCCTGTTCCTGTCTGACAACATTGGAAACAATACGTCTTTGAACTCCATCGTAAATACACTGGTGTCCGGAAATATGCTGGAAGGCAGAACGAAAGAAGGAAAACCGGCAAACCAGACGATTGCGGCCTATGTGAGCGCGTTGCTGGAATCCCACCTGTTCTATGAGATCAAGCGCTTCGATGTAAAAGGAAAAGAAGAGCTTCAGACGCTGGGGAAATACTACATCGCTGATATTGGCCTTCGTAATTATCTTCTTGGATACAGGGACACAGATACCGGTCCTATGATCGAGAACGTCATCTGTTTTGAGCTTCTTCGAAGAGGATATGATGTTGCGGTTGGAAAGATGGGCAATAAAGAAATAGACTTCATCGCCACCAGAGATGAAGAGAAGATTTATTATCAGGTTACGGAAGATATGACCTCCGAGGAGACAAGAAGACGTGAGCTTGCTCCGTTGAAGATGGTAAAAGACAACTATGAGAAAGTGATCATCACCATGAACACGTACTCAACAGCGTCGGAGGAAGGCATCAAAATTGTGAGACTGATCGATTTCCTTCTTGAACCGATCCGGTGATATCCCCGGCATGGATTGGCCGGACCGGAAGTATGAGGACGGTGTGCCCGGGCAAAGAAGATGCATACAGATACCTGCGGATCGCCCTGTCCTGGTGAGCCACCTCTTCTCAGGGCCACAACGCATGGACATACGCAGTGATGACTGCCACATCGGTCCTGAGAGGAGTGAAGCCCGATACGTGAAACATCCCCATGTAAAAAGCGACTGCCGGATCTCTTTCAAGATCCGGCAGTCGTTTTTCGTACTGAAAAAACCAATTTGCCGATCAGGATGAAACAGGTTCAGTCCCTGTCCTTCGGCAGGAGACCTCTGTCACGGAACAGGGCCTCAAAACTTCGGTCGTGCAGTTTCTCCCCTTCCGGCGTAAAAAAGCAGGCCGGAACACCGGGAACCTTAAAGCGATGGTTCGCAACGCATTCCTCGCAGTTCCCGTGTCGCGGGCAGTTACGCGTGCAGGGACAGTCCTCTCGCATAAAAATCACCAGTCCTTTACACTGCCATCAAAGCCACGCCTTACGGCATTTCTCCGACGCTCAATTTCTTTTAACACGAGGAGGACCCTCCGTACCTTCGCCGCAGATGGGGTGGTTCCGAAGATCCCCCGTTCGGGTTTTTCGTTAGTTGAACAGCGCTTCCAGCGTCTCCGCATTCTGTTCCAGTGCCCGAAGCACCCATACGCTCCAGTGACGGGCATCCTTCACGGGAGAGCCGAACACATAGTCCTCCTGACCGTAATCAATGACGTCAAAGGCAGGAGTCGCCTTGCTGGCGCCCTTTGTCCGGTAATTGCTCATTACCCCGGCCAGGGTGAAATGGACCGTTCCATCCCCGTCAAGGGTGACAAAGTCCGTCAGGTCGGTTCCGGAAGCGGACTCGGAGGTGCCGTTTGCCGTCTGCTTTTCCGCAGCGGGTTTCTGAACCGCGGCCGCACCCTCCACATGTTTTCCGTACATCTGATCCACATACAGGGCCAGCGAGTTACCCAGGATTTCACTGGGAACATGGCCGCCGTCCCACTGCCACTCAATGACGGCATCCGTCCCGTTGTTCAGCCAGGCGATCTCCATGTTCAGGGAATTGAACATGGCAATATCCCCTTCTGCCGCCCCGCAGACAATGCGTGTCCAGACAGGTGTCTCGGTCTGATCTGCACCGATGTAGTTGAGCGGATTGTAAAGACTCACCAGGTTCTTTCCGTACGCATCACCCTGTTCAATCTCTGCGATATCCGTCTGATAGGCCGCAAGCATTTCCGCATAGGAACTGTAACTGGAGGAATTGGTGGTGCTTGAGGCAGACTGAGTGGAACCCGCATCCGGCGTTCCCACGACCATCTCATCTCCACTTCCCTCCGTCTGGGCGCCGGTCATGGTGGGTCCGTTCATGTCCGCGGGCATATTGCCATCTGGTGCTCCGGGGAAATCCCCGCCGGGACCACCCATGCCGCCCGGGCCGCCCATTCCACCAGGACCGCCCATACCGCCGCCGGGACCACCCATGCCACGCGAAGACGAGGCAGTAACCCGGCCTTCAATGAAGGCAGCGGCCTTTTCGGTCGCGGTCATCGCTGCAACCGCCTCATCACTCAGTGCCTGTCCATCGGCATCAAACCAGGTATAGCCCTCTGCATAATCCAGATTGTCCACATACCACTGCAGGTTGCTGATGAACTCCGCCAGATACAGATCCAGATAGGTGCCACCATACCCATTGGTATCGGCATACTTCTCTGCATCGTACTCAATAGTCAGGGCAACCGTGCCGTTCAGCGCCCCATCTCCATCCAGATCAAAGCCAACCTTTTCCTCCTCCACCGTCAGGTTCTGGCCGTTGATGTATTCCATGTATTCCTGCGAGAGAGTACGGGCCAGCTCTTTCTGGAAATCCGTGTTGAATCCGTAACCCGGGTTCAGCGTGTATTCAAAGGCCATGGTCATGTCCGCCTCGTACAGCGAGGTAATGGCGCTGTACGCCACACAACCCCAGGCCCCGTCGGACAGCTCCACGTCCTGCCCGTCAATGGTGACCGCGGTGCTGTACTGACCGTCGCTGTCTTTGTAAACGCCCACCGCGCCCACGGCAATCTGGTAATCATAGAAATCAGGATGATTGGAGGTGGCGGCAAACATGGCCGCGTGCGCACCGCCGCCGCTGCCGCCGGTGGATACCCAATAATCCACGCTGCCCGGCAGATTCCCCAGTAAAATGTTGAACTTCACAAACCGGGCTGCCGCTTTCTGGTCTGCCAGACAGGACGGTGCATCCCCGGTATACACCACATTGCCGTCGGCATCCGTATAGCTGTCCTGCTTGCCCCGGTTTCCGCAGGCCACATTGATAAAGCCATCCGCCGCATAGGTGGCAGATGCCGTCGTATTGGTGGAGCTTCCGTAACCTGCCGCGCCGGTATTCAGAATCACCGGTGCCGTCCGGGCCGTATAGGTCTGTCCGTTGGTGCTGGTTACCGTGGCCTCGTAATCAATGACCAGACTGCCCCGGATTGCCTCAGTGGCATCCGTCGCCTTGATGTCCACCGTCCCGTCACCATCTGTGTCAATCCCCACAACATACGCACCGGGCACACAGACTGAAACGCCTTCCTTCTCAGCAATCACCGGCCGGGTCACTGCCGTTACAATGGACAGCGTCCAGGCATCCGAGGACACACTGTATGTCCATTCCTGATCCATATTCTTCAGATTCAGTGCTGTCTCAATGGCCTCCCTGTCAGACACTTCGTTTTCCGCCAGTGCAGCGGTCAGTGCCATCACAAGGACAAGAACCAGCATAAGAAAAAGTCCTTTACGCACTACTTTCGCCTCCTCTAATGGTGCTTTGGTTTTCGGCACCGTATATCTGATAAGGACCATTATTTGACAAACCGGTGCAGACTTTGCCAACTCCTTCAGTTCACTTTCGTGACTGTCTGCAAAGTGTACCACACGAAGATTGAAACTTGATTGAACGTTCACGCCTTATCCGGTGGGAACACCGCCGTGAACGTGATCTGTCCCCCCTGCCATTCGGCATGAATTTCCCCGCGGTGCGTCTCCATGATCCGCCGGGCGATGGAAAGGCCCAGGCCGTAATGTCCCTCGCCGGTGCGGGACGGGTCTGCCCGATAGAAACGGTCAAACAGCCGCCGACACTGTTCCCCGGACATTTCGGGACACTGATTCTGCACGCGCAGCATGGCCCTGTGGTTCTCCTCCGTGAGCCGGACCCGGATTTCCGTGCCTTCCGTGCTGTACCGGACCACATTGTCCATCAGGATGGAAATGAGGCTCGAAAGCTGCTGTTCATTGCCCAGTACCCTCGTTTCCGGACGGATTTCCGTCAAAAGGACATGACCCTTTTCAAAGGCCACCCCTTCAAAGGGAAGAATCACGCTTTCCACGATCCTGCTCAGGCAGATCCGTTCCTGCTTGCTCTCCTTTTCCTGCAGTCTCGTCAGGGTCAGCAGGCTCTGAATCAGCTCGCCGCTCCGTCCGTTTTCCGCCAGAATGTTCGTCAGCCAGCGGTTCTCCCCGATCTCCCGCCGCAGCAGTTCGGCGTTTGTTGCAATCACCGACACCGGCGTCTTCAGCTCATGTCCGGCATCCGAGAGAAAGCGGCGCTGTTCCTGTTCGTTTTGCTCAAGAGGCCTGACCAGCAGGCCGGAGGTAAACCAGATCACCGCGCACAGCAGAATCACCATCAGGCCGCCATACCGGAGGGTATTGGTAAACAGCCGGACAGAGCTTTCGGAGACCAGGGTATTATCCAGCAGGGTCACCAGTGTATGTCCGCCATTCTCCTCCCGGTGATACACCCACGGACCGTCTGTTCCATCCTGTCCTTTACCTGCAACCCGGGCCGCCAGCGCTTTCAGGTCGTCCTCCGAAACCGTCGGTGCACCGGGATTGTTCACGGAAACCGCCGTTCCGTCCCTGTCCAGCTCCACCGAATAAAACTGTCCGCCTGCCGGGGCTGCCGGTCCCGCGGACATGCCTCCCGGTAGGGGCGGCGGTAACTGCCCCGCCTCCTCCGGATTTCCGTTTTCCCAGTATGCCCGGGCATACAGGAGCAGCATTTCCCGATCTGCCCGCAGCGTTTCCTGATAGCTCGTCAGGTACACAACCCCAATGGTTCCGAGGAACAGAAGAAGCAGCACGGCAAAGGATGAAAGCGCCATACGGATCCGAAGTTTACGGTACATGTGTGCCCTCCTGCAGATGATACCCTCTGCCGCGCTCCGCTCTGATCTGTACCTCTGATCCGAGAAACGCCAGCTTCCTGCGCAAAAAGCTCAGATACACTTCCACATTGTTGTATTCCGCCTCGCTGTCAACCCCGAATGCCTGAAGCGCAAGCTGTTCCCGGCCGATCAAAGAGCCACCGGACCGGATCAGCGCCTCAAGCAGCCTTGCCTCTCTGGCCGTCACCTTTGTCTCGGCAGTGCCTTTTTTCAGCTGAAGCCCCTCCACGTCCAGGCGGATGTCCGCAAAGCACAGCGAGTCGTTTTCCCTGACCGGGATCCGTCTTGTCATTGCCCGGAGTCTGGCCAGAAGTTCTCTGGGCTCAAAGGGCTTGGTCATGTAATCATCGGCGCCGCTGTCAAGGCCTGTCACCTTGTCCTCCAGACCGTTCTTGGCCGTCAGCATCAGGATCGGGATGGAAATCCCGGCATGCCTTGCCGCCGATGCGATCTCATACCCGGTGGCCCCGGGGAGCATCACATCCAGAATGGCCAGGTCACAGGACTGTTCCACAATGACCCGCATTCCCTCCGCACCGTCCGATACAGCCTCAACGGCATATCCCTCCTGCCGCAACAGTTCGGCCAATGCCTCATTCATCCGCTTTTCATCTTCCACAAGCAGCACTTTTATCATCTGAATACCTCGAAGGAACCGGGAAGGTACTATCCGCTGAAGAGACTGAAAAAAGCACCCCTGAGGATGCTCTTTCAGCAGACCCCGGCATTGTTTGATTCCCAGTACGGGACAGGCCGCGTCCGAATCAGTAACCCGCGGTCAGATTCACCTGCCGTGCAAGTGGTCTGCCGGCACAGTAATTTTCAAAATCCTCAAGGAACAGTTCCACAATGCGCTCCCGGGTATAGGGTAGTGTCGTGTTTCCGGCAGCATGGGGCGTGATCAGAAGGTTCGGGCAGTCCCAGAGCGGGTCCTCCGCCGGCAGCGGTTCCTTTTCAAACACATCCAGCGCGGCAAAGAGACGTCCAGCACGAAGTTCCTGTTCCAGCGCCCGCTGATCCACCACCGTTCCGCGCCCCACATTCACAAGAAGGGCAGAATCCGGCAAAAGGCCCAGGCGGCGTTCATCCATCATATGAAACGTTTCATCGGTACCGGGCAGTGTGATGATCAGGATATCCGTTTCCGGCAGGACAGTATCCAACTGGTCCTGCTGGACAATCCGATCAAACCGCATCTCCGGATTCCGTCCGCTGCGGTTGACACCGGTCAGGTCAGCCGGTTCAAATGCCCTCAGGCGAATGGCGCATTCCAGGCCGACATCACCGGTGCCCAGTACAGTCACCCGGCTGTTCCGAATGGACCGTACCGGCAGATTGCGGATCCATGTCCGGCTCCTGACAATTCCGTTATACTCCGGCTGGCGCCGCAGCATTTCCAGGGTAAGCATGATGACATGCTCGGCAATGGTCACACCATAGGCCCCGGAGGAATTGGTCAGGACAAAATCCGACGAAGCAAAGACCTTTTCCCCGAGAAAATGGTTAATCCCGGCTGTCGGGGTGCACTGCCAGCGCAAATGCGGGCTGTTCCGTGCCAGTTTTTCAGATCTGCTGAAAAGGATTTCCGCCTCCCCGACTGCCGGCAGTGCATCCTCTTCGCGCTCAAAAAACAGCACCTCAAAGCCCTGTTTACGGGCAGCATCGGCAATTTGACTGTGGTTTTCCTCACTCAGGGACGGAACCGTAACGATAAGAATTCTGCTCATTTTCTCTCCTTTTCCGTTGCTCTGGCTTTCGGCACTGCATGTTGGCAGGAATCATTATTTGACAAACCGGTGCAGAGCACCGGGCCTAATTCTCACCTGAGCCCCAGCTCTTTGCACCTGCGCCAGAGCGTCGTTTTACTGATTCCAAGAATTTCAGCCGCTTCCTTCCGGCTTTTACACCGGGGCAATACTTCCATGATCTGCCGCTTTTCCATGCTGTCCAGAGTGGGGGCTGTTCCCTCGGGAATGACGAATGTGTCCCGAATCACTGTCTCCACCGGAAGGACGGCCTCCACATCGGCCCGGCAGATCTCATTCCCCTCACACAGGACCGCCAGCTGTTCGCTGATATTGCGGATCTCGCGAATATTTCCGGGCCAGCGGTAGCCCTGAATGCAGGTAATTGCCTCCTGGGACAGCGTGATATTTTCCTTCCCGAATTTCTTCGTGTAATACGTCAGGTAATACTGCATGATCCGGGCCATGTCCGCCTCCCGTTCCCGCAGCGGCGGCAACTGGACGCTGAGCACCTTCAGACGGTAGTACAGATCCTCCCGGAATTTCCCCTGCCGGATCATTTCCAGCAGATCCCGGTTGGTGGCACAGATAATGCGCACGTTAATGGGAATCACCCGGTTGGCGCCTATCCGGCGCACCTCCCGTTCCTGAATAACGCGCAGAAGACGGCTCTGCAGCGTCAGCGGAATTTCACTGACCTCATCAAGGAAGATCGTCCCCTCATGCGCCGTTTCGAACAGACCTTCCTTGCCGGTTTTGCTGGCACCGGTAAAGGCGCCTCCCTCGTATCCGAACAACTCGCTTTCCATCAGGTTTTCCGGGATAGCCGCACAGTTAACCGCCACAAACGGCCCCGTGGCACGGTCACTTTCATTGTGAATCGACTGGGCAAACAGTTCCTTGCCCGTTCCGGTTTCCCCCATCAGCAGAATGTTACTGTCCACTCGGGCAAAACGACGCGCCTGATGAATGGCTTTCTTGACCGCCGGGCTGTCACCCAGAATATCCTCAAAGCGGTACCGGGCCACATGTCCACTCACCCGCAGTCGGGTCCGGAGGTTGGTTTCGGCATTGGTGATGCTCTGTGCCCCCTGAAAGGTCACCAGGGTCCCGATCCGTTTGCCGTCATGATTCATAATCACGCAGTTGAGGACACAGTTGTTGCCGTTTATGCGCAGGATTTCGTTGGTATAGCTCTGATTTCCGCGGAGAATGGCACTCAGGCGTCCCTCGGAGAGAACCTGCTGCACCGGCTGTCCGATACATTCCGTCATTTTTCGTCCCAGCAGCTCAGCCGCAGCCGGATTGAACGTCCGGATGATGTTGTCCTTGTCTACTGTGATGATGCCCTCGAACATATGTTCAACCGTCGCACGGAACATGAAGCTGTTCTGCTTTTCGATCTGCGCCACATCTGCGCAGCGTACTGCCTCGATGATGGCCAGGAAAACTGACTCGGTTGAGGAACAGATCAGCCCCGCCGGGATATTGTGTTTCTCGCAGTAATCACAAGTCCTGTGCCCGGCCAGAATCAGCTGGCAGCCATCCTCCACCGCCCGTTCCATTCCATCCACCAGATCACGAATGTTGACACTGGCCGTGGGATAGGGCTTGACCGGTACCGGGAAATCCTTTTTCATGAAGTACACGCTGCGAATTGTGTTAATGGTGCCCACCACCCCGATAGGCATGTTCCCGTGTCTGGCCAGCGCCATGCGGATGGAGGAAACCATATCACCGGCGGTAATGGGGATCTCCACCACCGGCTTGAGCACATTGCGTGCTTTCAGGCTGGCTGCCGTACCACCCCGTGACACGATAACATCCGCATCGTTTATTCTTGGAACAATCGTGTCCGGCTCGATTGCGCAGTCCACTGTGTACTGCAGGTTCGGTCTTTTTCCAAACAGTTTCTCATACAGTTCCCAGGCATTATAAACCACTTTAATCATCGAAGGATCCGGTACGATAAATGCGATATTGATCAACGCCGAGTCCACCTCTTTTTCCTGTCCGTTGATTCTTCAGTGCGTCGAATCCGGCTCATCCCGAACCGTCCTTCTCATCCGGGCGGAAAGTGGCCGAAAGGCTCTCTTCTTATACGGCAGAACGTACATTCATGGCCATAGTTTATCACATTTTCCCCTTTAATGCGAGCCCGCGTGAGACATTGGAAATGGCAGAAAAAGAGCGCCTGTACCGAGCGGATTTTGACAGGGTTGAACCCGGGAGGCAATTTGTGTATAATTGCCCCGTGACGGAGTCCTTCCCTTTTGCCTTTGTTCAGTTCGTACTCTTTACCGAAGACTCTGCATTCATGTTTGGAGAGGAGAAACATCACGATGAAAATCACATCTTTCAATCCCCTGATCGTCACCAAGGATTCCGCATCCGCTATCGCATTGTTTGAGTCTCTGGGATTTGAGCGGCACCATACCAAGGAGGGGATCAGCGATGACAACATTACCGATGTACGGATGAAGCATCCGGACGGTTATTATGTGGACGTCTCCCAGGGTGATAACGAATGGACCATGATCCGCATCAATGTGCGTGATCTGGAGGAGACCGTTGCGTTCCTGGAGGAGCGCGGATTCCACTAGGCAAGGCACGCGGTCGCCAACAAAACCATTGATACGGGATCATCCAAGTTTAATATCATGGTGTCCGCTTCCGGATTTATCTTTGCCGTCTCGGAGCATATCCAGGGATAACAACTGAGGAAAATCCCCGAAGCAGGTGAAAAATGTCTTCATTCAAAAAGGCTGCCCACACGGGCAGCCTTTTTCACTCAGCTCAATCAGTTGATGTAATCGGCCAGATACTTGGCATACAGATCATACTGCTCACCGTAGTACTTCTCCGTCTCCTCGGGATTCATGCTGGAGATGTTGACCCACTGCTTCACCGCGTAATCCTTGAGACCGGCGTTGTCCACGACCTTGGCAAGGCCGGCGTTCATGGCAGTGATCACGGAGTCATCCACTGCATTGGGAGCAGCCAGATAGAAGAACTTGGAGAACACGACGTCATAGCCCTGCTCCTTCAGTGTCGGGATGTCCGGTGCGCCCTCGAGACGCTCCTCTGCCAGGACGCCCAGGCACTTGAATTCGCCTGTCTGATAGTAGTCCTTCACAAGACCGGCCTGAGTGCCGATGATGTCGAGACGGTTGCCCAGGAGCTCGGTGGTCTTCTGAGCGGCAGTGCCGGCATCCACGATGGAGAACTCAACGCCCGCAGCCTGCTCGAAAGCAACGCAGTGCAAGTGGGTGAAAGAACCGGTTTCGGTTGCGAAGGTGACATCGCCCGGATGCTCTTTCATGTAAGCGACCATAGAGGCAAGATCAGAGAACTTGGTATTGGAGGTGTTCATCACAAACGCGTTGGAGTAATCAAGGAACGGCATGCCGGCCAGCTTGAAATCGTCGAGGACGTTGAATTCCTCGTACATGCCGAGCATCTGAGTGATGCAGGCGCCGCTGTGATAGAAAACGAAGCGATAGCCGTCATCCGGGTTGCTCATGCAGTCTTCAAAAGCAACCGCACCGGAACCGCCGGCCATGTTGGTCACGATGACGTTCCAGCCCATTTCCTCATTGAGGGCAGCCGCCAGGGCGCGGGCATTGGCATCGGTATCTCCGCCGGGATTGGCAGGCACGATCAGTTCAATGGAACGCTCCGGCCAGTCCGCCAGGGCACAGACACTGGTCAGAACCAGCATCAGCACGACAGCAACAGCAAACAGTTTCTTCATCTAAGTATTCCTCCTTATATTTGGACTTGATGTCCATCTGCCTGTATGGATGCAAAAACCGTGCCAACTTTTCATTTCCCGGCAAAAAAGTTTTTTCACCTCCAAAAACAACCCCCATCACCGGCCAGAAAACACCGTTTTTTTCTCGTTTCGCATTCAGATTTCAAAGTGAAATCCATGTTCATTTCATTTTGAAATAAAATGGAACATTTGAAACGTTTCTCTGTCATCCTGCACTTTATTTGAACCAAAAGCCGCAGTTTATTTGAGCCAGCATCTGGAGCAACAACCATGCCATTCTTGTTTCCGTTCAAGCTTCAGATGCGTGCTAAATAAAGCATTACGGCGACGGAAGAGGAGAACC
>JAFUBF010000079.1 GCA_017460325.1 Clostridia bacterium
CATCCATTTCGACCTCCACAATGTCCCCCACCGCGGCATTCCCCTTCAGCCGGATTTCGTGCTCCTTGCAGCTGTTGCTGCCCCGCGGACAGTTGTGACAGTCGCCGCAGGCCTCCGGCCGCTCAAAGACGACCGTCATCATGCCGTCCTCGCACTTTTTGACAATTCCCTTATTCAGCATGGTTCTGCCCTTTCACAAAAGCCGCAATGCCGGCCGCATCACCAAGACCGAAGGTCTTTTCCTCGTGACTTTCCATCTGCCGCAGCCGGATCTCGCCCTTGTCCAGTTCGTCCTCGCCAATGGTAATCACATAGGCGGCACCGGCCTTGTCCGCATATTTGAACTGGGCCTTCATGGAGCGCCCGACATGATCGATGTCCGCCCGGAGTCCCTCCCCGCGCAGTGCTGCGCAAAGTCCGAGAGCCGCCATTCTGGCTTTTTCGCCGTAATTGGCGATGTACACCTCAAGCACATCCGGCTTCGGAATGACCACCCCGGTCTGCTCCATGACCATCAGGAGACGCTCCATGCCCATGCCGAACCCGACGCCGGCCATGGACGGTCCGCCGACCTCCTCGATCAAATGATCGTACCGGCCGCCGCCGCAGACCGTCAGCGGGCCCTCCGGCAACCGGGCGATGATCTCAAAGACGGTCTTGGTATAGTAGTCCAGTCCCCGGACAATCTGGGGGTCGATGGTATAGGCGATACCCAGGGCGGAGAGGGCCGTTTTCAGCGTCTCAAAGTGGCTGCTGCAGTCCTCGCAGAGATAGTCAATCATCCGGGGAGCGCCCAGGGCCGCCGCCTTGCAGGCCTCTTCCTTGCAATCCAGGAGCCGCATGGGATTCCGCTCATAGCGTCCCTTGCAGTTTTCGCACATGCCGTCAATCTTGGGGGCAAAGAATGCCCGCAGCGCCTCATAATACCTGGCCCGGCATTCCGGACAGCCGATGGAGTTGATGTGCAGTTCAAGACCGCTGACCCCCAGGGAACGGGTAATGTTCCAGGCCAGCGCGATGAGCTCTGCATCCTCTGTGGCAAGCGGTGCACCGAACACCTCCACCCCAAACTGATGGAATTCCCGGAGGCGTCCGTTCTGCGGCTTCTCATAGCGGAAATTGGGCATGGACAGGTAGTACATCTTGGCCGGCAGCGTTTCCGCGTACAGCCGGCTCTCGATGAAGGAGCGGACGACAGAGGCTGTGCCCTCGGGCTTGAGGGTAATGGAGCGCCCGCCCTTGTCCATGAAGGTGTACATCTCTTTCTGAACCACGTCCGTGGTATCCCCGACGCTTCTCAGAAACAGCTCGGTATGTTCAAACATCGGGGTACGGACCTCGCGCAGACCGGCCAGGGCCGTCATCCGGCGAATCCGTTCCTCCACAAACTGCCATTTATAGCTTTCCGTCATGGGAACATCCCGTGTTCCCTTCGGTGCCTGCGTTAACATGGTTTCTCCTCCAGAACTGTATTTCCGGTCCATGTGGGACCGGCTTATGGGGCATCAGAGATCCCCCGACTCCTGCATTTTCTTCCAGTCTTCCCGTGAGATGAGGACCTGCCTCGGTTTGGCATTGCCCTCCGACTCTGCCGTAATGCCACGCAGCGTCATTTCATCCACCAGTCGGCCCGCGCGGGCATAACCGATTCGCAGACGCCGCTGCAGCATGGAGATGGACACCTGACCGGACTCCACCGCCAGCTCAATGGCCTTGGCCAGCATCTCATCCACCTGGCTGTCCGCTCCGGATGCGGGTTCCCCGCTCTCCTGGGCTTTTTCCGCCTCCGCGGCCGAGTTGATCCGCTCCATCACATCATCACTGTATTCCGCCTGATGCTGTGCCTTGACGGCCGAGACGATCCGCTCCACTTCGCCATCCGAAACGAAGCATCCCTGAACACGGGTCGGCTTGTTGGCGCCCTGAGGCGCATACAGCATATCGCCTTTTCCCAGCAGTTTCTCGGCGCCGCCGGAATCCAGAATGGTCCGGCTGTCGATCTGCGAGGAAACGGCAAAAGCGATCCGGCTGGGAATGTTGGCCTTGATGACGCCCGTAATGACGTTGACCGAGGGCCGCTGAGTGGCAATGACCAGGTGAATCCCGGCTGCACGTGCCAGCTGTGCCAGGCGGCAGATGGATTCCTCCACCTCCCCCGGCGCCACCATCATGAGGTCAGCCAGCTCGTCGATGATGACAATGATCTTGTACATCTTGGGTTCATCCGGCCCGATGGCCGCGTTATAGCCCCGGATATCCCGAACGCCCATGGATTCAAAGCGCTTGTACCGGTGTTCCATCTCCACCACCGCCCAGTCAAGTGCGGCGGAGGCCTTTTTCGGATCCGTCACAACCGGGATCAGCAGGTGCGGAATCCCGTTGTAGACGGAAAATTCAACCACCTTCGAG
>JAFUBF010000080.1 GCA_017460325.1 Clostridia bacterium
AACGCAAAGGCAACCAGAATTCCCGTGACGATGCCCAGCAGATACAGAACCGTGACAATCCACCAGGCCTGGCCCGGGAAAAAGACATCCACAAAGAAACTGTAGATGGGCAGTTTGGCGGTACAGGACATGAACGGCGTCAGGAAAATTGTCATCCTTCTGTCCCGTTCACTGGGCAGCGTCCGCGTGGACATGACCGCAGGCACCGTACAGCCGAAACCGATCAGCAGCGGAACAATACTGCGGCCGGAAAGGCCGATACGCCGGAGCAGTTTATCCATGAAGAACGCCACCCGGGCAATGTATCCGCTGTCCTCCAGGAGCGACAGGAAGAAGAACATCAGGATGATAATCGGCAGGAAGCTGAGCACGCTTCCAACCCCGTCAAAGATGCCCGTAAGCACCATTCCCCGGATGACGGGATTGACATTCCCCGCGTCCATGGCCTGCGCTGCCAGGGCACCCAGAACGCCGATACCGTTGTCCAGAAGATCCTGCAGAAACGGGCCTACCAGGCCGAACGTCAGATAGAATACGATCCCCATGATCAGAATAAACAGTGGGATCGCCGTATATTTGCCGGTCAGAACCTGGTCCAGTTTCTGACTTCTCACATACTCCCGGCTTTCTCTGGGCTTGGCCACGCAGGACTCGGTGACCTTTTCGATAAACCGAAAGCGCATGTCCGCAATGGCTGCGCTCCGATCCAGTCCGCGTTCCTTCTCCATCTGGATGACGATATGCTGAAGGGTCTCCCGCTCATTCTGATCCAGTTCCAGCTGTTCCAGAATGAGCTCATCCCCTTCGATAATCTTGCTGGCCGCAAAGCGAACCGGGATGCCGGCCTTCAGGGCATGGTCCTCAATCAGGTGGACCACTGCATGGATGCAGCGGTGCACCGCGCCCCCGTTATCCGTCGAATCGCAGAAATCCTGACGAAGAGGCCTTTCCTGATATTTGGCCACATGGATTGCATGCCGGATCAGTTCATCCACGCCCTGATTTTTCGCCGCGGAAATCGGCACCACCGGAACGCCCAGCATCGCCTCCATGGCATTGACCTCCACGGAACCGCCGTTCCCGGTCATTTCATCCATCATGTTCAGCGCCACAACCATGGGAATGCCCAGTTCAAGCAACTGCATGGTCAGGTACAGATTGCGCTCCAGATTGGTAACATCCACAATGTTGATAATCGCCCTGGGTTTATGATGCAGGACAAAATTCCTTGAGACCAGTTCCTCACTGGAATACGGGGACATGGAATAGATTCCCGGAAGATCCGTAATCATGGTCCCTTCGCGGTCCCGGATTGGGCCATCCTTTCGGTCAACCGTCACGCCGGGGAAGTTTCCCACATGCTGATTGGCACCGGTCAGCTGATTGAACAGCGTCGTTTTCCCGCTGTTCTGGTTTCCAACCAGTGCAAAGGTCAGCAGCGTTCCCTCCGGCAGAGGATCTCCGCTTCCCTTGGGGTGAAACTTTCCCTCCTCCCCAAGTCCGGGATGATCCACCGGATGCCGGGGACTGTCCTTCGCATCAGTGGGGGTTTCCTCCCCGCTCAGCTGCGTTACCTCTATCCTGGCCGCATCATCCAGGCGCAGCGTCAGTTCATAGCCGTGCAGCCGAAGCTCCATGGGATCTCCCATCGGAGCAAGTTTCGTCACCGTCACGGTTACCCCGGGAATCACACCCATATCAAGGAAGTGCTGCCGCAGTTGTCCGTCTCCGCCAACCACCTCAACGCGAGCACGCTGCCCCGGCTGAATCTCTTTTAATGTCATTTGCTGTTCCCCTCATCAAGCGGTCCGGTCATCCGGTGCCGCACTTCTGCCTACTGTCCCTGCATTCCGTCTCCCGGACCATTCCCGTTATTTCCGGATGCACAGCGGCTGCCATCTCAGGTAATCCCCGGATACCAGCCGGTACTCGATACCTCTGTATTTGCCCATCAGGCTGTCATGAAACCGTGTCTCGCCGTGGCAGTGAGCATACACCACCTGCTCCGCCCCATATTCCTCCGCCATCCGGGTGAAACCGCTCTCTTTCTCCAGAATACTGGTGGGCGGATAATGCAGAAAGACGATAAATTTACGGAATCCGTCCGCCCGGGCCGCTTCAAAGGAAATCCGCAGGCGTTCCAGTTCCCGTTCGACCAGCTTTTCCGCATGTCCTGCCTCTTCCCGATCCCAGCCGGTAATGCGTCCGCTTCGACTCACGTAAAACGGCCCCTCAAACGTGTATCCCTTCGTCCCAACCAGCGCTGTGTCCTCGTACGCATAATAGTTGTTCTGCAGGAAGAACAGCCGGCCCTGAAACCGGCGGTTAAGTTCAGCCGTCTTTTTCGCGTCCCAGAACATGTCGTGATTTCCCCGGATCAGCACTTTCCGGCCCGGAAGAGCCATGATGAACTGCAGATCCGGTCCGCAGGCCTCCATGTTGCGGCCAAAGCTGTGATCCCCGGCCAGCACCAGCACATCCCGGTCTGACAGTGTCCGGACACAGTTGGACATCACCCGCTGCTCATGCTCCCGCCAGACAGGGTCGTGCATCTGTGCCTTGGCTTTCAGTTCGCAGCCAAAGTGCAGATGAAGGTCCCCCAGTGCGTATATACTCATCGTCTCATCCCGGTCTTTCCCACCGTTTCCGGCAAATCATGCCGGATTCACCCTGTCAGGGACATGGCCAATCCTGCAATCTGCGAAATTATACCACACTTGTCTGATATTGTCATACAGACTTTCCGGCCGCCCCTGGTCCGGATTCATGAGCCTGTTGTCCCCAGCACACTGCCATTTTTCGAACAGTTTCCCGGGAAGTGAAGCCCCTCCAGAGAGCGACACAACAAAAGTATTGGGTAGGTGTTGCAGGTGTACCTCATTCAATATAGAAGGCAGCTCCCCCAGTTGGTCAGGGCTGCCTTTCTGAGCTCTTTGCTGTTCTACACTCGCTGCTTTCGGATCAGGCATTTCTTCCCCCGGAAAGCAAAGCCGTATTTTAGGATGTTCTCCGCCGGAATACCCCGAGCAAGCAAATCCGCCTCATAGTGCTTCTCTTCAATCTGTTTCAGAGCATTTTCAGCCGTATCCTTTAGCCCCTTTTCGTCGTCCAGTGGATCGAATACCTTGAATTCCAGGATGGCAGCCGGTTTTCCGACTTCTTTCGGCTCCATCACCACATCATACCGTCCATATCCGCTTTCCCGGTTGGACGTTACCCGGTAAGCCTGGCTGTTTTCCACCAAAAGTCCCAGCACCAGGCCGTGATAGAAATTCTCCGGCAGCTTGATGGATAATGTCCCGCCATCAAAGGAACTCATGGAATTCAGCATGATTTCATTCAGATACCGGCTCATGCCCCGAGCATCCCCCTCAAGCATGGCCCGCACGAATTCGGACAGTCCGCCGGTCTGGGCGAACCATTCCTGAACCATCTGTTCAAACATCAGAAGGACTTCCAGATTCGTCAATGTCAGGGTATACATGGGTTTCTGCCTTGTCCTGACAGCTTCAGCTTTTGAGATTGAGTGGACGATTTTCAGATACCCCGTTGCCAGCAGCAGGCTCCATACCGCGTTTGGATTGGTATCCAGCTGGCTGTAGATGATCTGCTCATCCACTGAAACCGTTACATTCCCGCCCTTTAGCAGAGTCTCAAACTGACTTTTGATCTCCGGCCGCCCGGTGCGAAGCAGCTTCCCGATCAGCCCATTGCTGCTGGTATTCGCCCAGTAAGTGTCCAGTTTGCCCTTATCCAGAAAGCTCGTTACAGACCAGGGATTGTAGATATCCTTTACGCTGCCAAACATAAAACCATCGTACCAGTGCTTCACTTCCTGTTTATCGGCTTCTTCGAACCCTTACTGCTCCAGCGCATCAAAAACCTCTTCCTCCGTGAATCCGAAGGCCGTTGCATACTTATCCGAGGTGGTTGTCACCGCAACCAGATTGTTCAGGTCAGCGATATCGGGATCATTCACCCGGGAGATTCCCGTCAGGATTCCCCGTTCCAGGGACCAGTTCGTTTTAAATGCATTAATGAACATCCTACCGGTAAACTCCAG
>JAFUBF010000081.1 GCA_017460325.1 Clostridia bacterium
ACGCGGTGGAGATGATTACGGCTGCCGCGGACAGCGAGGCGAACATCATCTTCGGTGCCAGCATTGATGATTCTCTGGAGGATGAGGTCAGGATTACCGTGATTGCGACGGGCTTTGAAAAGGAGCCCTTCCCGCCGAGGACATCCTCTCTGGATCCGGCCGCAACCCTCCCGTCACAGGCACCCTATGTGTCCCAGTCCTATCAGCCGTCCTACCAGGCCTATGCGGCAGCCAACAGCGGCAATCCCGGTGGTTCTTACGGCTTTAACCGTTATGAGAGCTATCAGCCGGTGAGCGGAAACATGGGCAATGCACCGGTACAGGAACCGGCCGCCGCGGCGCCTTCCGCCTCCGGACCGGATGTTCCGTCCTTCCTGAATGAGCCGCGGGAGAATCCGCTGGCGAATCTGGGCAACTACGGCCAGACGGCATCCCCGACACCGTACGGACAGCCGCAGCAGGAAACGGCGCAGAATCCTCAGGCCGCAGCTCCTGAGAGAAACACCTATGAGGACAGAGTTCCTTCGTTCCTGCGCAAAAAACGCTGAGAATGGAAAACGCCCTTTCCGAAATCGGAAAGGGCGATTTTGTTCGTGCTTACTGAAATTTCCAGGTGGAACGGGCACGTCGGAACACATTTTCATAATAGGAATACCAGTTCCGGGGCGCCGTGATCCGCATCTGGTAAAGGGAGTTGTTATAGGCGACAATGGTAATGCGGCCGTTCATGAGGTAGGTTTTGTATCCGTCGTTGTATTCAGCTTTGTAGTAGCAGTAGGAACCCTTTGCACCGCCCAGTGTGGCAGAGGCAATGGAGCCCGGGACGAACGTGGTGTAGTTGTTGGCCATTTCCTCCAGCACGGATTCAAGCCTTGAACGGGCATCCGAAACGGTCTGCGGAACCCCCATATTGACCTGTTCAATGGTGAGCCGGGTCTGATAGCCGCCCGCGTCCATCATCTCATTCTGCGGCTCGACGAACTGAACCGTAGAGGACTGATTGGTGTTCGGAGTCAGAAGCCAGGTCATGGGAATGGAAAAGGAGATGCCCATGCTGCTGTTTTCATAGATTTTATAGGCGTAATTCGGCGTGGGCATGGGGGTTGGCGTGGGCTTGTCAATGGGATCAACGGAAACCGGCGTCGCTGCAGGGTTTTCCGGATACAGAGAGGAAAAGTCGACAGTAAATTCTTCGCTGGCAATGGAACTGTCCACGGTTTCCGCCAGTGCGGAAAGTGAGAACAGAAGAACCAGACAGAACGCAAACAGGATAGAAGATTTCATAGTTTTTCCTCCGAAAGACGAACTGAAACTGCGCAAAGTATACCAGTCTCTGAGGGAAATGTCAAATCGTGCAGGAACGGTGCGAAAGAGGAAAACCGGCCGGGAAAGGAAAAGGGAAAAGTGGAGAATAAGTGGTGGATAAAAGACGTAAAATACCTGGTATTTGATATGGATGGAACGCTGGTTGACACGGAAAAGCTGTATAACCGGTTCTGGGTGGAGGCGGCGAGACATTTTGGGTATCCCATGGAACCCCGGCATGCCCTGATGCTGCGTTCCCTGGCCCCGGAGGTGGCCGAACCGCTGATGCGAAAAGAAGTGGCGCCGGATTTTGATTTTTATACGGTGCGGGCCTACCGCAGAGAGATCATGGAGACTTATGTGGACCGGGAAGGGCTGGAACCCAAGCCGTACATGGCTGAGACGCTTGAGTGGTTCCATGAAAAGGGATACCGGATCGCCCTGGCGACGGCAACGCAGGAAGGACGTGCACGAAAGTATCTGGAGAAACTGGGGGTTCTTCCGCTTTTTGATGCCATCGCCACGGCGGACATGGTCAGGCACGGGAAGCCCGCTCCGGATATTTACCTCCTGGCCATGGAAAAGCTGGGCGCCGGGCCGGTTGAAACGGTGGCGGTGGAAGATTCGCCCACGGGAATCCGCTCTGCCGTTGCCAGCGGGGCACACGCGGTGATGATCCCGGACCTGGATCAGCCGGATGCGGAAATCCGGAAACAGTGCACGGTGTTCCCCTCCCTCAGGGCGTTCCGGATGGCATTTGATCAGCCGTAAAAGACCGGGGCATGTTTTGAGAGTTTTTGCCGAAAGCAGCTGAAAAGTTCGATCATGACTGACAAAAAAATGTCTTTTCATTGTCTTTTCATCGGTCATAATCTCCAAAG
>JAFUBF010000082.1 GCA_017460325.1 Clostridia bacterium
AAAGAGGTCAGGCCCGAAGACGTCGCGAGTCCCAGATCCGGCGGCATCCTTTCAGCCGATACCTATCCCCAGGCTGATATTTCCATGATGTAGCTCGCTCATTCTGCCGCGTCATTTTCCCGGCGCGGCAGAGCTTCAGCTATGCCCCGGAAATCGCACGGGCTGTCTCATATCAAACTGACAAGGAGGCTGCATATGTACGGATTCGCTCCGGAGGGGTGGATACATGAACTGAACCGCCTGTTTCCAAATCTGTGGACAGATCTGCGAAAGGCGCTTGAAAATCCGAAGCGCTTTATGAACGATGACTGCGTGAAATTCATCGGCGACGTGCCGTCCTGGTGTCCGATGCCTACATTCTTTCCGTACCTGACACTCGCACGGCGTCTTGGCCCGGACGTGTATCTGCGGTACCGCGATGCCGTGATGACCGTTGCAAGCATGTACCTGTGGCGGGCGGGAAAGGGCATCTACCGGTTTTCACCCGAGTTGTATCGCGCTCTGGTCAACCAGCCGTTCAGCGGCGATATTCCGAATGAATGCCTCTACAGAATGCCGGAATGGGCTGTCTATATCGAGACTCCCGGAATCGCCATCGGCGGACTCCCTGTCAGCGGTTTCATTGCCCATCTTGATTACAACCTTTACAGCAGGGAGACAGATCTTCAGTTTGCAATCTTCCGTCAGGGGATCAGTGAACCAAAGATGATCGCCCTGCCGCTCGGAGAAGGCGGCCTGATAGAAGCAATGCACAGAGTGGACGCCATAGACAGCATGTTCAACATTCCCCGCGACAGACAGATCGGCCTGAGGGAAGACTATAGACATGCGCTCTCATCCATGCTCCAGCTTCTTCTGTACCTGTGTTCAGAGGAACCGGATATGCCTGCAGTTGAACACCCGTCGAACCGGCGCACCCTTTCCGGGGGCGTGCGCAGCCCCGAAAGCCCCCGGCTCTGGGATGTCGGAGTCCGGATTGGCGCCGCGCTGCGGAAGGCTGATAACGTCCGCAATTCCGGTTTATCCGATGAAAGGGATATTGCCGGAAATGCGTGCGGCAACCATGCCCGGCCGCGTGCCCACATTCGCTCCGCGCACTGGACCACCTACTGGACCGGTCCCCGGACGGGAAGACAGACGCCCATTCTCCGCTGGATCCCGCCGCTTCCCATCAACATGGACTGGAAGAAGCCCACGCCGGCAGTGGTTCACCCGGTGCTGGCATCAGAGTGACGCAGGGAGGGATTGTATTGATCTACATCACAGGCGATACCCATCGGGATTTCAGGAGAATCGAAGAATTCTGTGTCACGCAGAAAACCGACAGAAAAGATATCATGATCATCCTTGGAGACGCCGGTATCAATTACTACGGTGAGCCGCGCGACCGGTACCTGAAACAGAAGCTTGCTGAACTGCCGCTCACGCTGTTCTGCATCCACGGCAATCATGAAATGCGTCCGGTCAGGATCCCTTCCTACCGTGAGTCTATCTGGAACAGCGGTATTGCCTATGTCGAGCCGGAATACCCCTCGCTCGTTTTCGCAAAAGACGGGGAAATATACGACCTCGGGGGCATCAGCGCGATAGCCATTGGCGGCGCTTACAGCGTGGACTGGGCTTACCGCGTCATGCACCGATGGGGATGGTGGGATGATGAGCAGCCCTCTGATGAAATCATGGCGCGGGTGGAGGAACAGCTGTCCAAAGCAAACTGGAAGGTGGACGCCGTCCTGAGCCACACCGTTCCGTTCAGGTATATCCCCGTTGAAACCTTTCTGCCCGGCATAGACCAGTCCGGCGTGGATAACAGCACCGAACGGTGGCTGGATAAAATCGAGGAACGCCTGGCCTACAGACGCTGGTTTGCCGGACACTACCATACGGAAAAGACCGTTGACCGTCTTCGCATCATGTTCAACGACATTCTTGATTTCAGACAGGCTGCAGACAGCACAGCCTGAGCCAGCCGCAGACAGCTTCGCCCTGCCCCCTCCGCGATTACACGGAAGGGGCGGAAGCGGGGAAGAGACAGAGAACACGAAAGGAATCTCAGAAATGACATTTCAGGAGTTTAGTGATCAGCTCATCTTTTTCCTGACCAGGGACTTTGGTTATGACAGGGATCAGCTGCGATCACTGCCCAGGGGGTATGAGCCTGCAAATGAATCGGAAGCCGCTTTGATTCGGGATACGAATCTGAGATATTTCAACAGGGAATCGGATATTCTGCTCGGCAACTTCATGTTTGCAAACTGCTTCGGGTTCAGCCCGGAGGATGACGGCGGAGAAAAGTCCGAAACTGTCGGTGAAAAGCCGGGCGTCCCTGTGCGCACCTTTGAACGGCTCCATCTCGATGCCCTTTACGATGACTGCGAGAAGGGCGGCTTCGAGTCGGTGCTCGCCCGGCTGCGCAGAACGAGGGCAGAGGTTCGCATGGCGAAGGCTTCCGGCACACTGGAACACGCTGACGATTATCAGCGCACAAAGGATTCCCTGATCGTCCGCCCTCTCAATTTCAATGCGCATCATCGGACGCTTAAGGGCTGCATTTACCGCCGCGTCGGCGATATCGCCCTTGTCCTTTACATCCTCTTTGCCCATGAAAAGGGGCGCTACATCTCCGGGCGTATTCCCAGAGAGGCGCTCGAAAAATGGGGAATAAGTGAAAACGCTGCCATTGACGCAGCGCTGGGAAACACCGAACGCATTCACCCCGCGACACTGGCAAAGCTCGTCCGCAGACCGGTCAGGAAAGCCATGGCCACCGCTTACAAGCCCATGGGGCTGCTGCGTGAACTGACGGAGAGCATTGAGGATACAAGGCTGGTTTCTCTCTCCGGGCGGGATAATCCGAACGGTGCGGTCAGCCTGTTCTATCCCGGCGTGATGGAACTTCTGTTTGAGAAGATTGGCGGTCCTTACTATGCCGCCTTCATCGGACTGGACGGCGTTGTCATACACAGCGTCAGTCAGATTGACGCCAGAACGGCGCTCGAATCCCTGAAGGATACCAATACCCGTTACAACAGACCCGAGGATGTTCTGAGCACTCATATATACAGGTATGACGGGAACAGTTTTGAGATAGTGCGGATATGAAACAGATGAACATCATTCTGGACTTTGCGACTGGAAGAATCAGGATTCCGGGGGATGTCGTCGTGGCCGTAGGTGCATCCGCCGATTTCGGTCTGCTGATCGATATGGACAGCATGCATATTCTGATTACGCGCAATAATCCGTTCGTCGCCCAGCGGACACGCAGGGTTGGCAGAAAGCCGAAGCACAGGAGCAATATGGACTGCTGGAACGAAACGGAAAAGGCCTTTGAAAAAGACATGGGTATTCTTTGGTGTCCGCTTCGCATCAGTCTCGGGCTGACGCTTCGAGATCAGGGTCAGTATTCCGTCAGCGGCAGCATGATCACAGATGATGCGGCCGTAGTTGATCTGGCCAACGCGACCGAGATCATCCCGGAGCATGATCTTTCGGGCTTTGAGCCCGTTTCCCCTTCATCGTTTAATCGGATGACTGCTGAAAAAAGCTTTACTGACAACAACTCTGGGGCGGGTGATTGCGCTGCTCCGGAGAAAGAAAAGGAGGATCTCCATGGATAGGAACACCGTAACCAACCTTATACCCGACGTGCCGCGACCGCTCTCCCTCGAAGAAGCGATTGCCATGGCGCCACCCGAAGCATCCTCACCCTTTGCCGCTTCAACTGCCGCCATTACCTGGGGTGCGGTGCGCTCCGGCCAGTCGGTCTGGGAGTTCCTGATCGGCATGACGCGGGAGTTTGAGGAGAAACTGCAGGCGAGCTATGAGGCCTGGAAGGCTGAGAATGCCTGGTATCCTGCCGGATTTGCTCGCGCTGACGGAGAAGCCGTCGTCAGTGAAGAATCCGCTTCCGCCGATCCTGTTTCTGATACGGCAGATAATATCGTAACAACCGGCACAGCAGAAGACGATCCCGCTCCAGCTTCCCAGTCTGTCGCCAACGATACCGCATCCGGCCCGGTTGATAAGACTGTAAAGAGCATCGATACGGAACCGGAAAAGTCAGCTGAACTGCGCACAATTCTTGAAAGCCTGCCAAAGGATCCCGATCCCACGCTCTACGCCGCCATCCTGGCCGACAGAGACCGGGAATCCCTGATGGCCGACGTGAAGGCGATGATAGACAGGCGCAAACGAATCCACCGTCCGCGCACCGCTTTGACTGCATTTCTGAACTGGCTGGAGGGATTGGCATGAGTACACGCGGTTCTTTTATTCTCCGCAGGCAGGGAACCGACAAGGAGCTGTACATTCCCAGCGACGCATACCCGGACTGGGCCGGAAGAAGGATCGTCAACCTGATCAAAACAACCAACCTGAGCACCCTGTATGACCTGCTGTATCCCGGTGAAGACGGCTCAGAGTTCTCTGCGGACGCCTGTGAAGATGCTGTTGGCAACATGTCGCCATACGAATACCGGCAGATGGGCAATCCGTTTATTGCGGATTCCATCATGTGCGAGTACGCATACGCCATCGATCTTGACCGGAAAAAGCTCGAATACTACATCGGGTGGCAGAAGACGCCTCAGGGAGGGAACCGGTACGGCACCGAGCCTCAAAAGTCCGCTTCCGGGGAAGAATTCTATCCCTGCCGTCTGGTCGCCTCCTTTTCATTCGCCTATATAAGGGCAACCGAGACCGCGGCGATCGTCAGGCAGATGAAACAGTATAAGCGGGATGCCCCTGCCGACGTCGAGGTATTTGAGGTGCCCGCAATAGTCCTCAAAACAGGCGGCGACGCCGATTCCGGGGAAAAGGCTCCGGAGAGCCCTGACCGGCAGATCCTCGGCTCCATCAAGGCGCTGCTCCTGTTCGACCCGCTCGGGCTCGAGATCACAGGAGCGCTTACCGGCCTCTACGCCGCGCCGGAGGATGCGATACGGGAAGTCATCAAACGGCTGACCCTGTCAGACTGACAATTCCCGTTTCTGTAACCTGGTGCCCCGGTTTCAGGCGTATATGCCTGCAGAACCGGGGCGCTTCCGTATATGTGTTTTAGTGTCATAGATAACAGTCCGATAAATATCGCTGCGTGCTGTTGCTATTTGTGAAAAAGTATGGCAATAATACGGATGACCCCATGTTTCTTGTGCGCGGCGTGTCCTCCCTGTACAGCGGCCGCGCGGCGGAGGTGATCAGAAGAATGCAGCTTACAAATGAAAAACAGAGATCAGGGACGGTCACTCTTCCTCTTACCGGTCTCACGGGGCGACCGTTCACTATGGATGCGGCGGGGCATATATCCGCATTAAACGCTGCCCTTTCCCGTCAGGCCAATACCGGCAGACAGATTCCGTACACAGACATGCTTCGGCAGGAAGCGCATTTCAGCGCAATGCTGGATGGCGCAGCCGATAAAGACAGTGATCTGTTTGACGCCCTTTACCATGTCCTCAACGACTCCAAAGGGGCAGTCAGTCTGGTAACTCTGTTGAGTGCGGCACGCCGTATCGCCGGTACAAACGTGAGTAACAAAAAGCCGGATGGTACGGTACGGCTGGAAGCGCTGTTTCGGTTTCTGTCCAGATCACGGTACTCTCCCCTTCTGAAGGGTGCGGTGGCTCACGCCTTCATCCTTGCAACACAGCCCTTTATTGTTGGAAACGGACGCATTGCGCGTTTTCTCAACTTTACTATTCTTGCCCAGGGCGGATTCCGCTTTCACCACAGCCTGAGCGGGATCATTGCCGGACACAGTCAGGAATATATCCAGGCTGTACGCGGTCTGTTTCTCCCTTCCAACGCAGGATCCCTGACTGCATTTGTCGGGTTCATCCTGAAAATGACTGCTGATGCCATTGAAACGGCCCCTGAGGACAGGGTTCGACCGGTGCCTGACAACAGCAATGATTCAGAGGAAGCTCTGCCGGCGGGTGAAACCGGAAAAGCCGATGTCGCCGCGATTCCTTTGTCCAAAACGGGCGATGCTGTTCTTCCTGAAACAGCGTTGAATTCCGTTGGACTGATATCGGATAATTCCCCGAGATGGGGCAAACTGTCAATACTGGACAAGGGGAGTTCGGCCCATGTGAAACGGACTGCTGCTGTTGT
>JAFUBF010000083.1 GCA_017460325.1 Clostridia bacterium
GGTACGGTGCGCGGGTGTCCCTGCTCATTGCCTTTGTGACCATTATCATTGACATGATCATCGGCATGAGTTACGGCCTGATCTCCGGCTATTTCGGCGGCATTGTGGACCAGCTCATGCAGCGGTTTGTGGAAATTGCCAATTCCGTCCCGCGCCTGGTCATCGTCTCCGTCCTGGCCATCTTCATGCCCAAGGGCATGGGTCTGGTCATTGTGGCGCTTCTTCTGACCGAGTGGATCGGCATGAGCAAGATCGCCCGGGCGGAGATGCTCAAAATCAAGGAGCAGGAATACGTCCTGGCCAGCCGCACCCTGGGTGCCCCCAACGGGCGCATCATTTTTATGGAAATCCTGCCCAACACCATCGGCCCTATTATCACCCAGGTGATGTTCTCCATCCCCATCGCCATCTTTACCGAGGCTTTCCTGAGCTTCGTCGGCGTCGGCATTGTCCTGCCGCAGTGTTCCGTCGGTACACTGATTGAGGACGGCTTTAACAACATCACCACCCTTCCCTATCAGATTCTGCCGCCCATCATCGTTCTGGCGCTCCTGATGCTGGGATTCAACTTTATCGGTGACGGCCTGCGCGAAGCGCTTGCGCCGAAACTCGAGGATATGTGAGGAGGTACTGCCATGAGTGAAACACCCAGGACCATCCTCGATCTGCGAAACCTGGACATCTCCTTTAAGACCAATGCCGGCACGGTTCATGCCATCCGCGGGGTAAGCCTTGACCTGCGCAGGGGCGAAACCGTGGCGATTGTGGGGGAATCCGGCTCCGGAAAATCCGTCACCATGAAAGCCGTCATGGGCCTGCTTGACGGGAATGCCGTGATCAACAGCGGCGAAATCTTCTTCACCTATACGGATGAAAAAGGACAGGAAGTGACCGTTGACCTCCTGAAAATGCCGAAAAAGCAGCTGCGCCAGCAGATCAACGGACAGCGCATTGCCATGGTCTTCCAGGACCCCATGACCAGTCTGGACCCGACCATGCCCATTGGGCGCCAGATCATGGAGGGCATGTTCCTGCACAAGAACATGTCCCGGGAAGCGGCCCACAGCCGGGCGCTGGAGCTGCTCAATCTGGTCGGTATTCCCGATGCGGAAAAGCGGTTTAAACAATATCCCCATCAGCTCTCCGGCGGCATGCGGCAGCGCGTGGTTATCGCCATCGCCCTGAGCGCCGATCCGGACATCCTGATCTGCGATGAGCCCACCACCGCGCTGGATGTGACCATTCAGGCCCGCATTCTGGAAATGATCCTGGACATCCAGAAGAAAATGAAACTCAGCGTCATCTATATCACCCACGATCTGGGCGTGGTGGCCAAGGTGGCGGACTATGTGGATGTGATGTATGCCGGGAAGATCGTGGAGGTCGGCAACGTCAACGAAATCTTCTATGATCCCCGCCATCCCTATACCTGGGGTCTCCTCTCCGCCATGCCGGATCTGGAAACGGCGGATGACCGGCTCTATTCCATCCCCGGCAGCCCGCCCAACCTGCTGCATGAACCCAGGGGTGACGCGTTTGCCGCCCGAAATCAGTTTGCCATGGCAATCGATGAGAAGGCCGAACCGCCGCTTTTCCAGGTCAGCCGTACGCACTTTGCCGCCACCTGGCTGCTGCATCCCGATGCGCCGAAGATTGAGCTGCCGCCTGAACTGAAGGACCGTCTGGCGAGAGCCCGGAAAGAGGTGGAGCAATACTTATGAGTGAACCTTTATTACAGGTGAAAAACCTGCAGCAGTTCTTTCGCGTCAACCACAGCTATACGGTCAGGGCCGTCAACGGCGTCTCCTTTGACATTTATCCCGGGGAAACCTACGGACTGGTGGGGGAAAGCGGCTCCGGAAAGACCACCATTGGCCGCAGCATTATCCGCCTGTACGATCCCACCGGCGGCCAGATTCTTTTCAACGGCCGGGACATTACGGGAAAGCTGGACAATGACACCCGGAGCATGCTGCGCAAGGACATGCAGATGATCTTCCAGGATCCCATGTCTTCCCTGAATCCCCGTAAAAAAGTGGCCGACATTGTCGGCGAGGGACTGGACATTCATCACCGCTTTACGTCCCGGCAGGATCGGGCAGACCAGGTCAGTGAAATGCTCAAGCTGGTCGGCCTGAGCCCCGAACACGCGGCCCGCTATCCCCACCAGTTTTCCGGCGGCCAGCGGCAGCGCGTCGGCATCGCCCGGGCCCTGATCATGAACCCCAAACTGGTCATTGCCGATGAGTGTATCTCCGCTCTGGATGTGTCCATTCCGGCACAGGTCGTCAACCTGATGAAGGACAGTCAGACCGACACCGGCTGTGCCTATCTGTTTATTGCACACGATCTGAGCATGGTCAACTA
>JAFUBF010000084.1 GCA_017460325.1 Clostridia bacterium
ATACCGTAAAATGCGCTTAATAACAACGAGTTTATTGTTTATCTTAACCTTTTGTTGTCCCTGAAGAACTGCGTGAGGCTGCCAATATACGCAATAACGACAGGTGAATGGCAGACTAAAAGCTATTTCTGAATAGTGAATTGGTCTGTAAAGATCGAAAGCTTTCACTCACTCGAAGCTTTACGTAATCCTGAACGCCGGTTGCAATCACCCGTTTCATTTGATCTGCCAAATCTGCTTCCCCACTTTCAGTGTTTTCTTTTCCCGTGTGTTATACGGGAAAATCGGACATTTCGCAAGCGAATGGAAAAAGCTCTGCGAAACAGGCCCTGGCAGACAGTTCCAATCAACTGGGTGGATTGCCCGCATAGGATCTATCTTGCACCATGCAGAGTTCGTAATCAACAGACCGGTTGACCTGTAAGATCTACCCGAGAAGAGCAGGAACCCCGGGGATTCCTGCTCTTCTCGGCTTTATTTGGTTCCGGCAAATGAATTGGCGGTATCGGCGAAGACGGCGGGTCCGCCGGTTTTCCGCTTGGAAGTAGCCACACGTTTCATGAGCTCGTCGTAGTAGAGCTTTTCATCAAAAGGCAGTTCGACCGGTTTTCCGAGGAAAGAGGAGAGGTGCATGGCATTGGAGAGCATCAGGCCGTTAATCCCCTCGTGGCCGTTGGCGACCAGCGGCTCGCCGTGCAGAATGGCGGCGGCCCAGGCATTGAGGACGCCCTGATGCTGCGGATTCTGTCCGTCCATTTCCACGTTAACCACTTTGCAGGGAACGGACCCGAAGGGCTGTGTATTGGTCCTGGTCCAGTCCTGTTCCAGCTGCTCAAGTTCTGCCAGGACAAGGGTTTCGCCCTCGGCGATGAGCTGGGCACCGTCCATCTGGACCTCAAACCGGTTGGTTCCGTGCGGATCGCCGGTTGAGGTGGTGAAGACGCCGGTATGCCCGTCCGCATACTCCATGATGGTTGTCACATCATCCTCGACCTCAATGTCATGCCACTGGCCGAAGCGCATGAAGGACTGAACCTTGACGGGCATTCCCAGAATCCACTGCCACAGATCCAGCTGGTGCGGGCACTGGTTGAGCAGAACGCCGCCGCCCTCACCGGACCAGGTGGCACGCCAGTCGCCGCTGTCATAGTAGTACTGCGGACGATACCAGTTGGTGATCAGCCAGTTGGCGCGACGGACACGCCCGTATTTGCCGCTCTGTATCAGCTCACGCATCTTGCGGTACAGGCAGTTGGTCCGCTGGTTGAACATCATGCCAAAGACCACCTCGGGATGCTTATCGGCCTCTGCCATCATCTCGCGAACCTGGAGGGTATACACACCGGCCGGTTTTTCGCACATGACGTGAATGCCGCGCTTCATGCATTCGATGACGTATTTGGGATGATCATAGTGGGGGACGGAGACCAGGCAGGCGTTGATGAGCCCGCTGTCCAGCATGGCAAGGGCCTCATCAAAATACTGAATGTCCGGGGAGATGGCCGTTTTTGCCCATTCAATGCGGGCGGGATTGATGTCCGCGATGGCGGTCAGCCGGATTTCCGGACACCAGTTTTCCTTTACAATGCGTCGGGCGTACATGGAGCCCTGATTGCCGATGCCGATAATTCCAAGACGGATATAGTCAGACATGTTGAAACTCCTTTCGGAAACGTAATGGGGTGGATCAGAGGCTGCTCAGAATGTCCCTGAGTGAACTGCAGGCCTTGTCAAAGGATTCATCGTGATCCCTGAAGTGGAAGCCGGTGCCCAGCTTCCGGTCCTCTTTGGGACGCTCCAGATGATCCAGACCGCTGAAGGCCTGCAGGTGGGGCTCAATCGTGACGGCACATCCGCCACGGGCGAGATAGGCGGCGAGGATCTCGGGCAGATGTCCCTGACCGTATCCGGCAGGCACCACCGTGCCATCCGCCAGCGCGTCCTTGATGTGCAGGTAGAAGATGCGGTCCTGCAGCATTTCCCAGGCCTCAAGCGTGTCCTGACCGCACTGGATGAAGTTGGCGGGATCAAAAATGCCGGAAAGGTTCGGGAACGTATTGAGGAGATCCAGGCAACGCTCGGCATTATCGCCGTAAATGCCCTTTTCGTTTTCGTGGCAGAGACGGATGCCGGATCCCTCGCCGTAGCGGAGAAGGGCCCCGAGATGATCCATGACGGCGCTGCGGCAGGACTGGGGATCGGTTCCCTCTTCGATGTAGTAGGAGAAGAGGCGGATGTTCTCGGCCTCGAGAACCTGTGCAATTTCCAGGGTGCGGCGGAATGCCTCAGTGTGGGCGGCATGATCCCCGTTGATGAAGATTTTGCCGATGGGGGAGCCGATGGACCAGACCCGAAGACCGTTGTCCCTGAGCCTGGTATGAACCTCTCTGGCCTTGGCAAGAGAGATGTCCGAGATGTTGACGCCGTCCACACCGCGGATTTCAAGCCCCTGCAGATGATTGCGAAGCATCGCGATAATCTGGCCGTCAATCATCGGGCTGGCTTCATCGGCAAATGCAAAGATATTCAGCTGATTCATGTTTCCTCCGAAATGTTACTGTTCATTCAAGTGTTCCACCCGGACGCCGACATCGGTATCGGCGGTGAAACCGGGGAGTGGGGCGCCCTCTGTCAGGCCGGCATAATAGTGTTCGCTGTCCTCATCCAGGAGGGTGGTCCCCAGGAAAGCGGTAATGAAATGGAAGTTGAGGGTATTAAGCCTGGCGGTGTCCCAGACCGGATCTGCCCAGCGTTTGAGGAGGCTCCAGTCGGCATTAAGCGCACAGGCGGGGGCGGGATTGTTGGCAACGTTATGTCCGCAGCCGATATAACTCACCATGGTCCGGCGGCTGTGAACGGCCTTCGTCCATGCGTCGTGCACGGCCCGATACCCGACGGTTCTGTCCATGGTTCCGCAGAACCAGAGGGTCGGGGCCCGGAGATTTTCAAGACTTACGCTGTCGATATAGGACGTGGCCGGGGCAAACAGGACGGCCGCCCGGAGGCGAGAATCGCCGCTCCAGTCCGGCTCAGTCAGGTACTCCGAGATGGCACTGAACTTTTCCAGCTGTTCCGCGCTGAATTTGGCCCCAAGGGTCCGGAGAAGACCGTAACCGCCCATGCTGAACCCGATCATGGCGATCCGGTCAAGGTCCAGAAGGCCGGCCAACGGGCCGGTTTCATTGACCCTGGTCAGTTCGTCCAGCATGGCCCGCTGGTCCATGGTCCGGTGAATGAGGGCACTTTCGAAAGCACCTTCCGGAATGAAGTCAGTATAGGTGTTGTCCGTGTGGGCGATGGAAAAGATGACATAGCCCTTGCTGGACAGATTTTCCGCCAGATTGGCAAGGAGCATCATGGAGCCGGGGTAGCCGTGGGTGAGGACTACCACGGGACGGGGGCCCATGGACAGGTCAGGGGTGCCGCCTTTCCGGGCGCGGCCGGGGAAATCAAAACTTTTGAGATTTCCGAGATCAATGCGCCCCATATAATCGGTGTAGACGCAGGTTTCGCCCGGCTCCGGCATAGCCGGATACCAGACAGTGTACGCGATGATGCGCTCCGAAAGAGGAAAAGGCAGCTCACTGAGACCGCCGGCCAGCGAGGGAACCGCGGGGCGGATGAAAGAAAAGGTCCGGCAGCCCGCAGTGACGTTTCCGCGGGCGGACAGTTCGGGTGAGCCTGACAGGGAATCGCCGACGACGGTTCCCTGGGGAAAGGGGGAAGAAGTCGTATTCATGAGAGTCCTTTCAGGCCTTTATACGGTCTTAAGAGAAAAACGCAGTCTGAAGGGACTGCGTTTTTGAATTTGGTTATCCCTTGATACCGGTGGAGGCGATTCCTTCAACCAGCGATTTCTGGAAGATCAGGAAAATAATGGTTGCAGGAACAATGGAGAGGGTGGACATGGCCAGCGTGGAGCCGATGTCCGAACCGGAGGAGGGATCGTTGAACAGCTGCAGGGCCAG
>JAFUBF010000009.1 GCA_017460325.1 Clostridia bacterium
GCGCATCGAATTCGTCTTTTGATATATGACGTTCACCTTTTGGTGTAGCCAATTTTCACTCCTGTATGCGGGGCCTCGCGGCCCCGCTAATGTTTTATTTCATAATAATAAGCCCGACGGCCCCACGCGAGTCAGAAGCACCGATGCTACCGCGAGCATTGCCGCCATTGGCCGCATGGCAGGGATAACCAGCCGAAGAGATCGAGCGCATCCAGTTATTCTGATTGCCAAGAATCTCCGGATAGAAGAATTTCTGGAAGACTTCCAGCGGCTTATTTCCTTCCCCGGTGTCTGTTCCATCCATATCGCAAATAGCTGCTCCATGAAACTGGACGGAAGTCAGAGCAGAAATATATTGATCGGCAGACCATGCCCATTCCCATTTTGTCTCTCCATTTCGGTACAGTTTCTGATGCGAAATCAAATGGGAAGACCAATCACCAAATAGTGTAGTGAAATCACTCTTTACATTCGGTAAAACGGTGTTGACGAGATATGTATGCAAATTGGATGCAACATATCCACCCGAAGTAGAATTACTCGTATTCCACTGTACGAGTTGTTTCGTATTAACCACAATAGAAAGATGCGGCTCATTGATTACTGCATAAGTCTTTGCATTGTACTTTCCAATTCCACTAAAAGTATCTTGATCCCCGAGTGTATATTCATACCCGCTCGGCCCGTCGAAATAATCGCCAATAGCATACCCGTATTTCGTCAAATTCCGTTCTGCCACAGCGGTTGACAGGTTTGTTAGATCACTTGAGATATTTCTACGTGATCTGCGATTTTCCTGATCCTGAATCGGAAACGATATCAAATTCCCGTTCCCGTCAGGGATTTTAAATTTTTGTGCTACTGCCATTTTATCCTCCTTTAAACATTTATTACTATTGACATATCAGTAGAGTCGTATGTTGCAACATCAGCCGACCGGAACACAATCGCCATGTCCGTAGCGTCATAGTCAGCAATCAGTAAGTTCGCTATCTGCTGAGAAAGCGTACTTAGGGCGCCGGCCACCGTGGTCTGTCCGGGGATCGTATCTGACCCGATATCCTCATCCGTCAGATTATCAATCTCGTTCTGCAGGTGCCCGGCTGCATCCGTGTCCAGCTGATCCTTCATGTGCTGGAACCACACTTCAAACGCCGCCCGCTGCTGCGATGCCCACTCGGTGAAATCATCGCCAGCCTCTTCATACAGTTCCTGGAATTCGGCACTGAACTGAGCATACAGCTCTGTGAAATCCGGTGTCTGAACAGCTGAAATCACATACCCGCATACCGTCGTATCCGGCCGCTTGTCAGTGATATCACTCTGCGTGATCCTGACCGCGCCGGCTGTGACATATACTTCGGCGACGACAAGCTGATAAACCCCATTTGTCCGTACAGGAGCAGTCGGGGTGGGCTCTGCGGAATATGCTCCGGTGACGACTTTGGCAGTAATGTCACGATCTGTATCATTCCTTTCGATAACAATCGTATCAATCCTGTCGTACGTCGCATGAGCATTTGCCAGCGCAAGGCTCTGTGCCGACGCGAAAAACCGAACCTTGCCGTCGCAGTTGCAGTATCCATCATCCATGGCGACTGTCATTCCTTCGCCATCTGCTGTCACCTGGCAGTCGCCGGTAAAGACTCCACTGGTGAAGAACTTCTTAAGGAGATACTCAAAACTGGATGCATCATATACCCGATCGTGATTCTCCGAGTTATAGAAAAACGCATGATCAAGTACGCTCATTGTATATCACTCCAATCTATAGTCTGCGCAAGCGGTGATCCAAAGACCGGCGAGACTTTCATTACTCCGCGCTCATAGATTTCCTTGATCTCGGTAATCCTCAGATCAACGGCCATCCCAAAGCTGCGCTTTTTGACCGTGACGATATCGCCCAGATCATAGTGCACCTTATAATGGAAGTTGATATCTGCACCTGTGTCGCACTCGATCGTCTCGGATATCTGGTAATCCCCCTCTTTTTCTGCGCCTCTCTCCATGAGGATTTCACGGTACTCGGCATCCGATACGCCTGCCTCATGCGTCAGATCTCTGGCGTCAATGAATACCTCTCTCCGATCCAGCCCGGTAGCGTCGCCACGCTGGACAATGACCCGGTCAGAGCCTTCACCCTCACCCCCGATATACATAACATTCTTGTATACCTGGTCATTCTCCCGGTAGCTGAAATTCTCCAGATTGTTATAGGATTCAGAGAAGATTACACGGTTCGCAACGCCCTGAGATGCAGACCGGTCAGAACCTCTGTAGGTCACAAAGGTAATCACCTTTGTGTCAAAGTCGGGCTGCAACCGCCACCCGATATTGGCTGACCGGCCAAGCTTTGTGAGGACATCCTGCAGGTTCTTATATGTCGCCTGGAACCGTACCGTGTCCGTAAACCCCTGCATGTCACCAAGTTCTACCCGCGGAATCGGGTATGCATCTGACACAAGCTGCCGCATCGCGACCTCTGTCAGGCCATTGAACGTCACCGTCGGCCTGACAAGGCGCCGCCCGGTATAGGAAGAGATCATCCGCCCCCGCAGGATGATACTGTTCAGATCCCACCGCTCTTCAATTGTCCTGTCTTCAATGACTGCCGCTTCATTGGCGCCCCTCATCCAGACCAGATTCCCGAGCTGTGTCAGGTTCAGATTATCCTGTGTGATTGGCGCGTGCAGCTCGAACACTCCCGGTTCATAGTAGCGCCTTGTCCACGTCAGCGACCGCTGATTCTCCATAAGCCCGATAAACATCATCTCAGGCGTATAAAACCGTATTTCCATCAGATCACACTCCCAGATACTTGTAGCGGAATGAGATAGTAACCGTCATATGCTCATCGCCGGCGTCCGCTGCATATCCGAATGTGTTAATGCCATGCATCAGCTGCAGGAACTCAGAATCCTCGGACAGGTACTCATTGATCTCTGTCTTTACTCCGCCTGACACCAGGTACACATGCTTATTATTCGTCCCGGTCGTAATGATCACACGGTCGCCGTTTTCCAGCTCAAGCGGGTTTCCGGCTGTACCGATCGTGATTGTCTCCCCCTGCTCAACATGAGAGATGGATGGATTTGTAATCGGGCCGGATGCATCGATTTCGATCGTCAGCCCGATACCATCCGCTGCGCTCTCATTATCGATCTCCTTGATCCGCTCCTGGATGCGGCTGCCAAACTCCTCGCCGCCGTCCACAAACTCATGCTGCCACTCCCAGAGTGCAGTCCATCCTGCCATCTGCACGGTAATGTCGCTGATATCCTGGAAGAACGGGTCCGGACACAGAAGAGATACTGTCGCACGCCGTGACCTCATCTGGCCGTCCGCTATGACACTTTCGACATAGTAGTTGATCGTGCGCTGCACATCGTTTTCTTCATATGTGAAAACGCCCTGGCTTTTTGGTTTGAATACATTATAGAGGAATGCCCGGTTCTGCATGTGGTCTGCTCCCGGCTTATCCCTGAGGGACAGCACGATATTCCGCATGGATGTCACAGACCCCTGATAGGTCGATCCATCTGTCATGGTATTGGCAGACATCGACACATTGGCTTTGAACTCGTAGATCCCATCACAGGCCTCAAGCAGGTATGGGGAAAACGCATCGGTCAGAACGATTTCGATTCCGTCCTCGTTCGTGCATGTTATCTTCCTCGCTGCCATATCAGACCCCCCTTAGCGCCAGAACCATCTGCTGCGTCGCAATACGTGTCTGCCTTGCCACCTCAGACGGTGACAGCTCCTGCGGAGAGTTGATGGTGATATTCTGCGTATACTCTACTCCGGAGCTTTCGTAATCAGATCTGCCCAGACCTCTGGACTGCATGCGCAGCGCAGACGTAAGATCAGGCACTGCAGACACTTCCTCGATCGCGCTTGCCACCGTTCGCTGCCCGGACAGGATTCCTTCGGCCATGCCGGCCGCGATCTGATATCCAACCTCATCCCGGAACAGCTTTGACGGAGACTTGATGCCCAGTGAACTCTTTGCCGCATTGTATGCGCTTCTGGCAGCACTTACCGCCGCATCCCTGATCGATCCCGCTCCATCCGAGATTCCGGATGCAATACCGGAGCTGATATTTCTGCCAACGGACTCCCAGTCATATCCCTGGAACGCGCTCCTGATACTGGATGTGATGTTGTTCGCTTTGTTGACTGCCGAGCTTCCATCCATTCCCCCGGCAACCCCGCTGGTAATCCTCGACCCGATGGATGACCAGTTCGGACTGGTAAATGCATTCTGGATCGAGGCGCTGATTCTCTGAGCATTCGCCTGAATCTGGCCACCCATGGATGAGATGCCCTGGTTCATTGCTGTCATGATTGTCACGCCCAGGGCCCGCCAGTCATAATCACTGAAGAGCTGCGTCATTGCATTCCGGAGCTGTTCCAGCGCTGTCCTGATCGAGTTAAACATCGACGACACTCCGGACAGGAACTTTGTCATGACGGTTGTTCCTACCGACTCCCAGGAATGCGTTGTGAACAGGTCGGATATGCTGGTACGCAGCTGCTGCACCGCGGTCAAAATCGGTTTGGACCCTGTCGTGACGCCGGATGTCAGCTTTTTCATTGCGTTCTGGCCGGCGTCCGCCCACTTGTACGATGTGAGCGTCGTCTCCATGTTACTGGCAAGCTGTTTCATCGCCTGCTCTGCCTGGCTTTTTGCTTTGGCAACACCGGAGATGATATAGGTGACGAGCTGCTGCCCAAGTTTCTGGCCCTCCGCCTGTGACAATGCGGTTTTAAATGCTGCCATGATTTTGTCAGCTGCGGTTTTTGCTGCCTGCTCAGCAGATGCCTGCCCGCTTTTTATGCCGGCAGTGATCCCGTCCATAATCGACGAAGAATCCGTTGACTGGCTGCTCGACTTTTTTCCGCCGCCGAAAAATCCGGTCACTGCAGACCAGGCATCCCCGGCCAGGCCTGTGACCGTATTCCACGCACCCGACAGTGCATCTGTGATGGTTTTCCCTACGCCGCCCCAGTCGATTTTTCCGATCGCTTCCTTGGCCGACTTGAATCGGTCTGACAGGAAATTACCAGCGGTGTCTAATACGCTCAGCCCGGTATCAACAATCGTGCTGCCGATCTCGCCCCAGCTGATCCCGGTGACTGCCTGCAGGCCCTGATCAAACAGACTCTTAAGGAACTGCCCGGCATTGCTGATCAGCGCCAGACCGGTTCCGACAATCGTCTTCCCGATCTCGCCCCAATTGATCTTGGTCACCGCCTGCAGCCCCTGGTCAAACAGGTCCTTCAGGAACTTCCCGCCGTTGCTGATCAACGACAGACCGGCGCTGACAATTTTGCTGCCGATCTCGCCCCAGTTGATCCCGGTGACCGCCTGCAGCCCCTGGTCAAACAGGTCCTTCAGGAACTTCCCGCCGTTGCTGATCAGCGCCAGGCCGGCACTGACAATTTTGCTGCCGATCTCGCCCCAGTTGATCCCGGTGACCGCCTGCAGCCCCTGGCCAAACAGGTCCTTCAGGAACTTCCCGCCGTTGCTGATCAACGACAGACCGGTGCCGACAATTGTGCTGCCGATCTCGCCCCAGTTAATCCCGGTTACCGCCTGCAGGCCCTGGTCAAACAGATTCTTCAGGAACTGTCCGGCATCACTGAGTAGCGCCAGACCGGTGCCGACAATTGTGCTGCCGATCTCGCCCCAGTTAATCCCGGTTACCGCCTGCAGGCCCTGGTCAAACAGA
>JAFUBF010000085.1 GCA_017460325.1 Clostridia bacterium
ACAAGGCTTGCACCGGTACCAATGAGAATTCCCTTTAACAGCTGATTATTTTCAAGCATCTTTTTTTCCTCCATTTATTGAATTATCGTATGTCAGACAGGTCATCCCTGCAAGATATTAAGTCCTTTTCCCCTCTGCCGGGTCATGGCATCCAGTCCGGACTGAAGCAGTTTTCTTGCATAGCTTCGGCTGCTTGGAATGGCAATGGGGGTCAGAGTGACCCGGTTTCCGTGACGCGTAGTCATCCATTCCGTTTCACGCGGATCCTTCGGAATCAGGTGACGGCCAAACGTCAGGATCCAGGCAATGGCGCTCGCCTGCAGCGTGTTGTTCCCTTTGGACACTGAATTCAGCAGGTAGACGATGCTCATCACCTCCGGGTCAAAACTGCCCTTCTGGTTGAGCTCCTCCCAGCCGTGATCCACCACCGCTGCCAGTGTTGAAATCACGGACAACCACTTGGTCACAGAGGTCACGGGCAACGCAAACGCATTCGCCAGACCGTCAGCTCCAATAGCCACAAGGGCCATAAGTCCGGAGGAGGAAAGTGTGTACCCCTCCTCCTCTTCATGGCGTACATGAATGAGTGCTGTTTCCACCTGTGCCGCATATTGACCGCATACCTGCCGGAGCAGGTCAAATTCCGTGAGAAATGAGGGATCATAGAGAAGCAACATGGAACAGATTCGCGGATTCCATTCCATTCGGAGAACCCCCGGCTCCATGCGCAGTACTTCCGGATTCGGGAAAGGCTTTTCGAAGGAAAGACGGATCCGTCCCGTCATGGAATGCCGCACTGTTACATGCAGCGCACCCTGATTGTCATGCATATCTGTACCTCCCCTCAGTTGTTCTCACCGGAGAAAAGCAGCAGGCGCAATGAATTTCCGACCACCAGAATGGTGGACATGTTGTGCATAGCTGCGCTCGCCAGCACGGAAATATTACTGGCCGCCCCCAGAATCAGGCCAACGGTATTGATTCCGATGACCATGGCAAAATTCTGATGAACGATCTTCATCGTCTCTCTGGCCAGTCTCCGCAGAATCGGGACGGTCATGGGATCATCCCGGGAGATGACCACATCGCTGGTTTCAATGGCAATATCCGTCGATTTGGAGCCGAGAGAGATCCCGACATCCGCATAGGCCAGGGCCGGCGCATCGTTAATGCCATCACCGACCATAATGACGGTTTCCCCGCGGGTCTGGAGTTTCAGCACTGCTTCAGCTTTATCCTCCGGCAGCAGTCCTGCCCGGTAGCCATCCGCTCCCACTGTCTCCGCCACCAGCCGGGCCTGTGCCTCCGTATCCCCGGTCATCAGCTCAATATCGCCCACGCCTTCATAGCGAAGTGCGTTAATGGCCCGGCGTACATTTTCTCTGGGCCGGTCCATGGCGCCCAGTACCCCGATAATCCGGTCTCCGTAACCGACATAATTGGGAATGGACCCATCCGGTGCCGGAATCGGCAGTGCCGCCTTCAGGTGATTTTCCTGCATGTACGGATAGCTGCCCACAAAGACATCTGTCCCATCCACCTGAGTTCTTGTCCCCCGGGCAACGACCGTCACCGTCTCCCCATGAACCGGTATGGAAATCCGCCTGCGCCGGCCATAGTTCAGGATGCTGTGCGCCAGCGGATGCCGGCTGGTTTCCTCCGCCGCCATGGCAAGCGCGATCACCTGTTCCTCCGTGAATTCAGGATCCAGCACCTGAATGGAGGTAATCTCCGGTTTACCCTCGGTAATGGTCCCCGTCTTGTCCAGGAGCACCGTGGAGGCCGCGGACATCTGCTCAATATAGGCGCCGCCCTTGATCAGCATGCCATTCCGAACCCCGTTATGAATGGCCGCCGAAAAAGCGGTTGCCGTTGAAAGCTTAATGCCGCAGGAATAATCAATCACCAGCATCTTGAGCGCTTTTGTGGGATTATGCGTCACCAGATACACAGTAAAGAACAGCAGGAAGTTCAGCGGGACCAGATAGTTGGAAAACCGGTCGGCATAGCGCTGAATCGGCGCCCGTTTCAGTGCCGATTCCTCCACCATTCCGACAATCCGGCTGACAACCGTATCATCTCCCACCTTCATGACCTGCACATGCAGGACACCGCTCTTCACCACCGTTCCGGCATAGACCTCATCCCCCGGCACCTTCTGGGCCGGAACAAACTCGCCGGTAATGGCACTCTGATCCACAACCGCGTCGCCGCTCAGGATCTTTCCGTCCACGGCAATTTTTTCGCCGGTATGAATGACCACCCGATCCCCTTTTTTGAGCGACTCGGCCACGACCCGCTCAACCCGTCCGTCTTCCAGTTCGTGCCAGACATGACTGTCCTCAACGGAGAGCATGGAGACAATGGAAGCCCGGGTCTTCTCAATGGTATAGGTCGTCATGAGCTCTGCCAGGTCTGACAGCGCCAGAATGGTCAGGGCGGAATTCCCGGAGCCCAGCAGGAGGCTCGCCACGATGGAGGTTACCGTCAGGAAATCCGCATTCGGCCGCAGATCCTGCTGCAGCCCCCTGAGTGCACTCTTTGCAATCGGCAGGGACAGGATCATTGAAGCAATGGCCTGAGGCGTTGAAAAGCGGGCTCCCGCCTGGGGTTTCAGAACTGTATTCCCAAGCAGCGCGGCGACGCCGGAGAACGCCAGTCGGCGGGCCAGACGGCCCGTGGTCATGTTCAGCTCTCCCCCGTCTTCCTCCGCCGTATGACTCTGGCGCGAGGCATCCATGGAAAAGCGGGCCAGCACCATATCCACTGCCTCGCGGATTTCATTCGGCTCCGCCTGTTCCGCTCTGTACAGGATCAGGATTCCCTCCGTGGGAATAGTCACCTGTGCGCTGCACACGCCAGGAATGGCCACCAACTCCCGGGCAAGATCCAGTCTCTGGGTGAACAGGTGTTTAAGCCCCCTGGCACGGAAACGAATCCGTCCGGGCAGATTGGAAACCGTGACGCTTTTCATCCATACGCTGCCGTTTCTGTCTCCCAGCCGTGCGGTTAGAAAAGCCATATAAACCTCTCTTTCAGCCCTGCGGCAACTGCGCCAGGAGGCGCTCCTTCACCGTATCCACAATCTGCTTTTCATTCATCAGATAAAGCGAATGATCATCCACACTGCGAATTCCCTCATCCGTCAGCCGCTGAATCCACTCCAGAATCTGCCGCTTTCCCGTCTGTTCCGGGTCATAGCGAATCAGGAGGGTCTCCGTCACCGGATTGTATTCCGCCTGGTTCACCCCGGGCAGGAGCTCCATGGCCGCCTCCAGATAATGCAGGTAAGAACGGATATTCTCCGGCAGCTTCTTATGCAGATAAAACTGCAGACGCAGATGGCCGGGAATATCCGTCGTAACGGACGGTTTCAGTGCCTTTCTGAGCAGTACCTCTTCTATACGTTTCATTCTTTTCCTCTTTTCGCCACATTCACTGCCCACCACACGAGGGTTGCTGCCCCCGGCAGGAGGAATCCGCTGGTCATCCCCTTGTTCACTGCCAGCGCCAGCAGTGTTCCGGAGGCGGCCATCCGGGTATCAATCCACCCATTTGTCACCTCCAGCAGTGCACGATCCAGCATCCGCACAGATGTCCGAAGCGCCTCCTGCAACTTCGGCATCTCCTTCCGGTCAATCTGACCGCCCAGGTTCATCAGACGAATAATGGCACCCTCAAGCACCGCCGGTTCCACCTGCGTGGCATCATACTGAACCAGAAGGGTGGAGAGGATCGGATTCACGCCGATCGAATGAATGACTTCTATCTCTTCCATCTTTTTCAGCATATCCTCAGTCTGTTCAGGATTCCGGGACAGTTCAGGGATGTACAGCCGCATTCTTCCGGGAATGGAGGAACGTACCTCGCAGACTCCCCGAAAAGACGGCAGTCCCCCTCCGGACCGATTTGCCCCTGTCGCAGCACTCAGCAGGCTGCCCGCAGCAATCGCTGCAATCCACATTTTATTCATAAGCGAAAGGAAAACCGGCCTAAGCAGGCCTGTGTTTTCTTTCCTCCCTTCTCTCATCATCCCCGGAACAGGCATGTCTTTTTCCTGACACCCCGGTATCCGAAGAATTGCTGTCCAACCCGACAGCTCATTTTATCCTAATATTGAAATTGTTTTCAATGTACGGGGAGTTCTTCCTTCCCATTTCCGAAAATTGGTCAATATGAGACAAATCCGCAGTCCTTTTCCCTGTTCAGACACCGCCCCCATGACAGACCTGCATCAGATGCCCTCCTGTTCAATCATCTTTCGCATGGTGATAATCAGGTACAGCATGGCATGAAACGTGGCCTCCGAGTCACAACTGATCAGGGAGCGAATCTTACGCAGTCTGTAACGGACGGTATTGGTATGCTGATACATCTTTTCCGCCGTCGCACTGATGTTCAGATCGCTCTCAATAAAAATCCTGGCAGTCTCCGCCAGGGATGCATGATTTTCCCGGTCATACCGCTGCAGCCGTTCGTAATCTTCCATGCAGCAGTGGACGACGAAACGATTCTGCAGAAGAGGGAACAGATACGCATCAATGCCCAGTTCACAGGCCTGAACCGTCCGATTCCCCCGGAAACCGGAAGTTTTAGAGGAGAGCATCGCCTCCATCAGGGCAGTTCCGATCTCGAACTGATTCTCCTTGTAATTACTGACCCCGATACCGCACTGCCGGCGCAGTCCGTCCACCAGCCCGATACGCTCACACAGCGCGTTCAGGGCCTCTTTCCCCGTCGGCCCATCATCTGTCTGGATCTTATGGAGAATGACCATCGTCTGGTCTGCTTCCATGAACAGATACTCCCGTTCCAGATCATGGTCAGATTCCATGCTGTTGAGGATCAGTGTCTCGCACGCACTCATGGGGCCCTCCGGATGAATACAGAAGCATTCAAAGCTGCCCAGATTCACAAGATTCATATCCTTCAGTTTCTCACGAACCTGCGTCTTGGTCAGGCTTCCTTCCATCAGGACGGCAATATCCTTTTCATACCCCCTGAACCGGCTGTTTCCGCGAATCAGATCCGTAATCTGCAGGAGGACCTCTTCAATATACGTATGATCAAAAAGGAGAATCGGCGTCCCGGATCGGTCCGCCAGTGCCAGTACGGCCTGGGGCAGTTCGGTAAAATAGGCGGTCTTGACCAGAATCCCGGCGACTTTCTGCCGGAGCAGCGCCAGCAGTGACTCCCCCACCAGAGCCGGCTCCCCACGGGCATAGGCCAGCGTCGTCAGCACCAGATCTCCCTCGTAAAAATCCTGAAGCAGCACATGGGAGGGATCATACTCAAACAGAACCGCAGCCGACACTGTCCGCTCCAGTCCGTCCTCTCCGGCAACCGGCCGAAGATTATCGATGTTGGTCAGTCGGAGGAGTTCCCTGATATGAATCACTGACAGCCCTCCCTCCACGGTGATCCGTCTCTGTCCGTTCCGAAATCAGACCGCGTAAAGCAGGATCGCCAGAATGTGACAGATGGAACCTGCCACAACAAAAATGTGAAATACCGAATGCATATACGGGGTCTTTCTTCCCATATTATACAGGGCCGCCCCGATGGTGTAAAGAATTCCGCCGGCCAGGATAAGGAGAAATCCCGTTCGCCCCATCGTCCGAATCAGCGCGGGAAGACGGACCACAATCGTCCAGCCCATCAGCAGGTAAAGAACCATGGAAAGGTGCCGGAAACTGCGCAGATCAATGCTGTTGAGCACAATCGCAAAGATAGCCAGACCCCACACAATGCCGAACAGGATCCAGGCAGCCACCGGCTCCTCCCGGGCAATCCCGCAAAGGAGAACCGGGGTATAACTTCCGGCAATCAGGATATACACGGAGCAGTGATCCAGGACCTGCATGACCCGTTTTCCCTTTCCGTCCGGCAGTCCGTGATAAATGCTGGACATGGTGTAAAGAAGGATCATGGAAACACCGAAGACAATGGAGCAGCCGATCCCCACGCCACTGTGATGCAGGGCGGAACGGATAACGCACAGAACAAGCGCGGCAACCGCAATCCCGCCACCCACAATGTGGGTAATCATATTGAATTTTTCTTCATTTCTTGAATAGACAGGCATCTGACGGTCCATCAGTTTTGTCCGCGTCATGGTAAAACACCTCACATGCAATAATGTAGTTTTCAAAACTACATATAATCATATCAGATATTATGTCGTGTGTCAACAAGCGCTCGCCCCGGGGCCATTTCCCTGCTTTGAAAAAAACAAGAAAAAAGAAGAAGGCGTTGGCCTTCTTCCGGATAACTGAAATTACTTGATTTCGACAGTGCCGCCGGCCTCGGTAATCTTCTTCTTGACTTCCTCTGCCTCGTCCTTGCTGACAGCTTCCTTGAGGGTCTTGGGAGCGCCTTCGACCATGTCCTTGGCTTCCTTGAGGCCCAGTCCGGAAACGACTTCGCGGACAGCCTTGATAACGGCAACCTTCTTTGCGGCATCAAAGCCGGTCAGAACAACATCAAACTCGGTCTTCTCCTCAACGGGAGCAGCGGCAGCAACAGCACCGCCCGCAGCAACAGGAGCAGCGGCGGAAACGCCGAACTTCTCTTCGAGAGCCTTTACGAGCTCAGAAGCCTGAATCAGAGTCAAGCCTTCAATCGCGGATACGATCTCATTAATTTCCATTTTATGTTCCTCCATAAAAAGTCTTTGTCACAGTCAGGATGCTTACTGCTCTCCGGCGGCAGCCTTTTTGTCGGCGATGGCCTGGATGACATAAGCAAGAGCGGTCGCCTGAGAATTCAGGCAGCCCATGATCTTGGCGATGAGCTGTTCGCGCGGCAGGATATCGGCCAGAGCCTTGATCTGCTCGACGGTCTGCACCTCACCATCCATAACGCCTGTCTTAATGGTGAGCGGAGAAGTCTTTTTCTCCTTCTCAACACCCGTAATAAACTCCTTGATGATCTTCGGTCCGGAAATCGGATCCTTCTCGCTGAACACATACGCGTTCGGACCTTCAAGCAGCTTGGAATCAATCTCGATTCCCTTGTTCGCCAGTGCGCGGCGGACCATTGTATTCTTGAGAACACAGTACTCAACGCCGGCGGCACGACACTTGGCACGAAGAGCGGTAACCGCCTCCACCGTCAGACCGGAATACTCCACGACGACGATAGACTCAGCTTTGTCAATCTTCTCCTCGATCTCGGCCACAAGTGTCTTTTTCGCTTCAAGATTAGAAGACATTGTCATTTCCTCCTTCCTCGATTGGTCCGAAAGAAAAGCCCCTGCGCATGGCGCAAGGGCAATAAAACTCAATTGCTCACTCGCACCTCGGCTGGCAGGTAAAACCTTTATGATGCCACGCATCGCCGGCTGTCTCTGGCACTGACTTTTCAATCGGCGGACAGTATATCATTTCATGAGCACACTGTCAAGAAACGATGAAAATTTTCCCGGTATGATCAGAACTTAAGAGCGTTCATCTTGATTCCAGGACCCATGGTCGAGGAAAGAACCGCGCTGCGGATGTAAACACCCTTGGCAGCGGCCGGCTTCGCACGGATAATGGCCGTCATCAGGGTATTCAGGTTCTCCGTCAGCTGCTCGGGGGTAAAGGACTTCTTTCCGATCGGGCAGTGAATGATGGCCTGTTTGTCAAGACGGTACTCAACTTTACCGGCCTTGATGTCCGCAATCGCCTTGGCGACATCCATGGTCACCGTGCCACTCTTCGGGTTCGGCATGAGTCCCTTGGGGCCCAGAATCTTACCAAGACGTCCGACAACACCCATCATGTTCGGGGTCGCGACGACGACGTCAAAATCGAACCAGTTCTCACCCTGGATCTTCGCAACCAGTTCCTCCGCGCCGACATAGTCCGCACCGGCGGTTTCAGCTGCCTTGGCCTGATCGCCCTTGGCGAAAACCAGAACGCGGACCTTTTTGCCGGTTCCGTTCGGAAGAACAACCGCGCCACGGACCTGCTGGTCAGCCTGACGGGGATCAACGCCCAGACGGACGGAAACCTCAAGGGTCTCATCAAACTTGGACTTGGCGGTCTGAAGAGCAAGCTTTACGGCCTCTTCGGGATCATAGAGCTTGGTGCTCTCAATCAGCTTGGCACTCTCAATATACTTTTTACCGTGTTTCATTTTTATCCTCCCTGTGGTACAAACGGTTTAAACCCTCCCACAATATTCTATCCCGTTCGGGAATGGTAACAGGCGACTGATCAGTCCTCCGCAACGGTAACACCCATGGAACGGGCGGTACCCTTGACCATGCTCATTGCAGCTTCAATGCTGCCGGCATTGAGGTCGGGCATCTTCTTCTCAGCGATCTCGCGAACCTGAGCCTGAGTCAGCTGACCGACTTTGTTCCTGTTGGGAACACCGCTGGCTGTCTCAATATTCAGCGCCTTCTTAATCAAAACCGGAACCGGCGGCGTCTTCGTGATGAAAGTGAACGTACGGTCAGAATAAACGGTGATGACCACAGGAATGATCATGCCGATTTCATTCTTGGTGCGCTCGTTGAATTCCTTGCAGAATCCAGGAATGTTGACGCCATGCTGACCAAGCGCAGGACCAATCGGCGGCGCCGGGTTGGCTTTTCCGGCAGGCACCTGCAGTTTAATCATGCCAGTAACTTTCTTTGCCATGACTTTTTCCTCCTAAAATAAGTGGTGATGCGGAACAGATGTTCCTCCCACGTCCGGACAGGCCGGACTGTTTGCAAAAACCGGATTTCCCGGGTTTTGTCTGATGATCGGCGGAATTATAACTTTTCCACCTGCGATACGTCAACCTCAATGATGTTGATCCGGTTGAGTATCTCAACGGCAACCTTTACCTTCTTCTGTTCGGGGATTACCTCTTCGACGATACCGGTTGCATTGCCAAGGCCGCCCTCATTGATGAGCACCTTGTCACCTTTTTCAAGGTCAGACCGAACGGTACCCTGTGTATGTGTCATCCGTTCGTATTCCTCATCCGTCAGCGGAATCGGTTCACTCCCCGGACCGACAAATCCCGTCACGCCACGGGTATTCCGGACAACGTACCACGTCTCTGTCGTCTTCACCATCTTCACCAGCACATAGCCCGGGAAGATTTTATGCTGCACCACGTGTTCCTTGCCGTTCTTGATTTCAGTCGTTTCCTCTACCGGAACCATGACATCCTGAATCAGGTCGGTCAGTCCCTTGTTGGCT
>JAFUBF010000086.1 GCA_017460325.1 Clostridia bacterium
GCAGTAATGTTTACCAAATTGGGATGGATGATCTTTCTGGCAGTTCTGCTGCTGTGGGTTTCGGCTGCAGTGGCGGATAGTGCGAAATATACCCTTTCGGATACCATCCGGTATGAGAAGGGCATGTCCACGATCAGCTGGACCGTTGAGGGTTCAGCCGAAAAAGTCAAGGTTGTGGCCTGTCTTGATACGGGAAATGAATCCGTAAAACAGAAAGCATTTCTGGTCGGTGAGACCTCCGGCAGGTCCATCAAAACGGAGTATCTGGCACCCGGCCAGTCCTATACGATCTTTCTGCTGGATGCGGATTTTAACATGCTGGCGGTAAAAGTCTGCAAGGTTCCGGATGTACCGGTTTTTGCAGATGGCCTTCTTAAGGATACCTCTGTCAAGGTGACCCTGGAGAAGAGAGAGTATCCGCTGGATACGCAGAAGCCCAAAAAAGTGAGCCAGCTTTCTGCCAAAGCGATTGCGGAGGATCTGACGAACGGGAAAAAGTACTATGGCGTGAAATACCACATGCAGATGCCCAAGCTCGCCAAACCCCGTACGTTCTTCGTCACCCTTGTTTTTGAGGCGCCAAACGGCTTTATGACAGTGGAGCGTGCCAAGGATCTGACGTTTGACCGGGTCGACGGCGGCTATCAGACTCTGTGGTGGGAAATTGCCGGACCGGAATTTTTCTATGATCTCTACAACGCAAATGAATCCATTCCCACGGGGACGTACAAGATCCACCTCTACTGGGATGGAATGAAGGTCAACACCTCCACCTTTGATGTCGGAGCATAACAGGGGCAGCGGTTGCCCGCAACACCCGGATATACAAAAAACCAGGCCATGCCTGGTTTTTTGTATTTCGCTCAGAAGTTGGTGGTGCGAACGACCTGAATGTTCTGAAATTCGGAAAGGGTGTTGATCAGATTGGCATAATGCAGGGTGCTGGGTAAATGCAGCATATAAATGTTGGTGTAGACATTGGGATCATCGCTGTCGGGATCACCGCTGGTTTCCACATGGAAGTCCAGATCCAGTACATCAATGTGATTCTGTCTGAATACCTCATTGATAAACGCGATGGTTTCTTTCCGGTGGACAAACCGCATCTCTACTCGCTTGCTGGAATTGACAGGAAGCAGTTTCTGCAACACCAGGAGGATCATCATGACGGCGACACAGCCAAGGAGAGAGCCCCAGTAATATCCGTATCCGGTAGCCAGACCCAGACAGGCGATCACCCACAGGGAGGCTGCCGTTGTGAGGCCGGAAATCTTCTTGTTGTATGCGGTGAAGATCGTGCCGGCGCCCAGAAAACCAATACCGCTGATCACCTGCGCCCCCAGACGACCGAAGGTGTAAGTCACATGGGAGCTCAAATCCGGGCCAAACTGAGTGGAAATCATGCACTCAATCAACGCAATGGTACAGGCACCGAGACAGACGAGCGTGTGGGTGCGGAGACCGGCGGGCCGGTTTTTATATTCACGGTCAATACCGACGACACTGCCAATCACAAGGGCAATGAAAACGCGGAGAATGAGTTCCACGTTGCTGATCGGGTTTGCGGTTACAAGACTGAAGGACATAAAGCACTACCTCTTGATGATAAAATCCCTTGGGGAAACAATCACTTTGGGAACTATCAGGGAAACTATGAGTGATTATAACAAAGTCCACCTTTCAATTCCACACTGTTTTACAAAAATCCTTATCCGGAATGCGACAGCCGGTGTGTCGGTCCTTCGTCCGGATTGGTCAATTTCCGGGAGTCCGGGACAGATCGGTGAAAGCAACCGGAAATGGATCGGAGGAAAAATCAGGGTTGTTCCTTTTCGGGATGTTTGGTATAATACGGAAACAACATGGGAGGCCCGGCTAAATACGTGCAGTCCAAGGGAAGGACAGCCGAAGGCTGATAAAGGGACGGGCGGGTTTTGTGAAAACGTGTTCTGTTTTGGAGAGCATTTTACCCTTTACCCGAAGCAAATCACGTTCGGGAAGGACCAGACAGTGAACCGAATGACAGAATCAGGGAGGAAGAGGATCATGAAGTCAGAAGCACTTGAGGTATTGAAGAATCGTCGTGCTATCCGCGCGTACAAGCCGGAACAGATCACGGAGAAAGAGCTGAACGCTGTACTGGAGGCGGGTATGTATGCGCCTACCGGTGCAGGCACCCAGGGGGTGCAGATCGTCGCCGTACAGAGCCCGGAGGAGGTCGCCGCGGTGGACGCCCTGAACGCGAAGGTGCTGAATAACCCCGATGCCCATCCCTACTACGGCGCACCGACCATTCTGCTGATCTTTGAAACCGAAGCATGCGTGACCCATGAGCTGGACGGTGCGGCGGTCTGCACCAATATGCTGAATGCGGCCTATGCCGTCGGCCTTGGTTCCTGCTGGATCCACCGTTGCAGGCAGATGTTTGAACTGCCCGAGGGCAGGGAACTGCTGAAAAAGTGGGGATTGTCCCAGACGCTGACGGGTGTGGCATCCATCGCCCTGGGATACGCTGCCTGCGAGAGGCCCGTTCCGAAACCGAGAAAAACCGACTATATCGTAAGGGTTTGAGGAGCTTCCGGCTCCGGAGGAGGACCGTATCATGAAGAACGTTCTGATTTATGGCGACTCCAACGCATGGGGCTATGACAGCGCCAGGTATGTTCCGGAGGCAAACGCATTTCAGCGCATGACCGAAACGGAGCGCTGGCCTGCTCTGGTGCAAACCATGCTTGGCTCTGACTACCATATCATTGAGGATGCCCTGAACGGCAGAACCGTCGTATGGGATGATCCCTATATGCCCGGCCGGAACGGCCTTGTGGGACTGAAGATGGCGCTGGATGCGAATGCACCGCTGGATCTGGTGGTGATCCATCTGGGATGTAACGAGCTCAAGGAGTATTTCAACCTGAGCGCTGCCATGATCGCAAGGGGAATGGAGATGCTGGTTCGTGAGTGCAATGTTCCGTACTACGGCTATCCTGCGCCGAAGGTGCTGCTGATCGCGCCTGCGCCGACGCACCCGGATATCGCCACAATACGGGATGGCATCAGCTTCGGACCAACCGCTTATCCGAAGAGCTGTGAGCTCGGAAAACGGTATCGGGTGATCGCTGAACGAAACCATTGCGGCTTCATTGACTGCGCAGAGTTCAACTTCGAGATCAACACGATGGACGGTCTGCACTATTCCCGTGCGGATCACGCCAGACTGGCGCCCGTCGTGGCTGAAAAGATTCGTGAGATGCTGAACGGGTAACGGGGTTCAGGCCTGGGGAGGACTCCGTTTCGGGCCATGCCAACGGGCGGAGCGGAGGACCGGTTCGAAGTGGTTTTCCCCGGACTGGATTGGAGGATGGTAAAATGGACTGTGAACTTTATCGGATCAACGAAAACACATGGCGGATAGAGGATGAGGGAGTTCGCTTCTTCCTGCTTGCGGGCACAGAGAAGGCGCTGCTCATTGATTCCGGCATGAATCTGAACAATGTGAGGGAAATCGTTGCGGGACTGACGGATCTTCCGCTTTCTTTGCTGAATACCCACGCGGACAGAGATCATATCGGGTGCAACGAACAGTTTGACGTCTTTTACATGCATCCGGCAGAGGAACCCGTCTACCGGCGTTCGGGGAAGCCGGGGACAGTTATCCCCGTTCGGGAGGGCGATTCCCTGGATCTTGGTGACCGTGAGTTACGGATTATCCATCTGCCCGGGCATACGCCCGGCAGCATTGCGGTGCTGGATGTACAAAACAGGGTGCTGATCAGCGGAGATCCGATCCAGGAACATGGACACATCTTCATGTTCGGTGCGCATCGGAGTCTGAAGGACTACATCGCAAGTCTTGAACATCTGGAGGAATTTGTCGATCAGTTTGACGAGATATGGCCTTCTCACGCAGACATCCCCGTTTCTCCCACCCTGATTCGGGAACTGCGTGAGGGTGCGAAAGCCGTCCTGGAGGGAACGATTCAGGGAAAACCGGCAGAACGCTTTGGACAGAGCATCGTCATCTGTGATTTGGGGTTCTGCTCACTGCTGTGCGATCGGGTGTGACCCCTTGTCACGTGTTTCCATCCATGACGCGGGGGGAGACAACAGGAAATGTCCGTGAATCCGCTCACCTCAGGACAGACGCGTCAGAATCAGAGATACCTGCGAAAGGAATCCGTTTCCCGCAGACGCCATCCGTGCAAAACAGATAACGTACCGGCCCGGGAAGGAGATCCGGCTCGCGAAGGACAAAAAAGAAACAACCTTCATCCTGCATCAGAATGAAGGTTGTTTTGTGGTGGGGTCGATAGGGCTCGAACCTACGACCTCCACGATGTCAACGTGGCGCTCTAGCCAGCTGAGCTACGACCCCGAACACGTGTGGTATTGTACTGCGATTTTCAGAAAAAAGCAAGACCTTTTTTAAAAAAAGTTTGTAACAAAATGTGAACGAAATTTGGGTGGGGTCGGGGAACAGGAAACAGGACGGCAGACTTGAAATAGATATCTGTTTTCATTATAATACGGGCAGAGTTTCAAAACCGGAAGGTGGAAGCTGAAAACAAAGTGAAGAAGGTCTGAGTAAGGACGGCGCGTATTGGCAGATAAGGAGAGAGCGTATGACGGTAATTACCATTCGGCTGACAATGACGACAGATGATGTGAAAAAATTTGTGGCAATCGCGAGTCGGTATCCGTATGACATTGATTTGCGTTCCGGCAGATATGTGGTAGATGCAAAATCGCTGCTTGGCATCTTTTCCATTGATCTCTCCAAACCGATTACCATGACCATCTACAGCGACAGCTGTGAGGATCTTCTTGAGGAAATCAAACCGTATATCATACAGGTTGAACCGAACGGGACCTGACAGGGGTGAGCATTATGGCTGGAGGACAGAGGGAAGGACATCGGGACAAACTGACGCTGCTGTATGCGCTCCTGCACATTGGGAAATGTACAGAGGAGCAGCTGATTCGGTTCAATGATGCCTGCTCCCTGATGGAACAGTTTCAATTCTATGTATCGCTGGGTGAACTGAAAGATGCGCATATGGTCCGGGAAGAGGAGTGTCTTGAGGGAAAACTGCTGAGCGTGACGGAGGAAGGAAAGAAGAGTCTGGAATTGTTTCTGGCCGACGTCTGGCCCAGTGCAAAAATCCAGATCGACAACCAGGCCAAGAAATGGAAACGACAGAACCGTGATGAGCAGCAGATGCCGGCGGAATGGGTGCATACGGATGCTGGTTACGTGGTGACGCTGCGACTGCTTGAAACGGGGAACGAGATCTTCAATCTTACGCTGACGGCAGCGGATGATCATCAGGCAGCGGAGTTTTGCAGACGCTGGCCCCGGCAGGCGGCGTTTATCTATCGGACCATTATGGAAAAGCTTGGTGAAGCGAACCAGAAAAAGTAGCGCTGCGTCAACGGCAGCGTTTCTTTATATCAGCGATTACCATGGTGCGGAAAGCACGGTGCAACTGGCCAATTGACGAGGAGGGTGCGGATGAAAAAACTGTTCGAAAGGAGACCTGCGGTACTGCTGGTGGGGGCGTTTCTGTTTGCCTTCCTGCTGGCGGTGGGCGTGCCGAATGAGCAGGGAATCCCGTTCAGCCTGCCCCGTACGCTGCTGCTTTGTGCAGCACTCATGGTGCCACTGACGGCGGTTCTGTATTATCTGTTTCGCCTCCGGCTGAAGGGCAGTGGACAGGCAGCGAAACTGCCGTCCGGAAAATGGCGTGTGCTGATTCTGATGGGAATCTATCTGCCGGCATTCCTGATCCTGTGCCCGGGGACGTTTGCCTATGACACTCCGTTTCAGCTGAAACAGTTTTTCACCGGACAGTATTCGGTTCACCATCCGATTCTGCATACCCTCTACGTGGGCAGCTTTATCCGCCTGGGAAAATGGATCGGGCAGGTGAATATCGGGGCGATCCTGTACACGCTGACACAGATTCTGGCACTGAGTTGCTGCTTTGTGCGGTGCACCCAGTCCATTGAGAAGCAGTGCGGAAGCCGTACGGCATTTGTGGCCTATCTGTTTTTTGCGCTCTATCCGCTGCATATGCTGATGGCCGGTACAGCCACCAAGGACACTCTGTTCAGCGGGCTGTTTGCGCTGTCGCTGTGCCTGATCTACCAGAAAATGCGGTTTGGCGTGCATAACCGGGAAAACGGCCGGATGATTCTGGCCATCGTGTTCAGCATTCTGCTGCGGAACAATGCCGTCTATGTCTATCTGGTATGGAGCATTCTCGGCCTGATTCTCTTACGGGAATCGAACCGGAAAACGGCACTGGCGGTCCTGATGTCCACCCTTCTGGCCATGGGGATCGGGGCCGGCCTGAAGAGCGGATTTCATGCGGCATCCGGCAGTGTGGTGGAGATGCTCTCGGTTCCGATCCAGCAGATGGCCAGAGTTCGCCTGATGCGGCCGGAGGCACTCAGCGAGGAGGAAATAAACCGGATTGATACGCTGATGCCGGGGGAGGCGTGGCGTAACTATGATGCCACCATCTCGGATCCGGTGAAGTTTGAAATGGACGGTGAGGCGATCCGGGCGGATATGAGCGGGTTTTTCCGGCTGTATCTTTCGGTTCTGGTGAAATGTCCGGACCTGTGCATGGATGCCTTTCTGGATCTGACCCATGCGTTTCTGTTCCCGTATCAGACATACCGGGTTTCGGGGGCTTATCTGCAGACGGACATTACCGACGATTATTACGATGACTGGTGGACGGGGGAGAGAATTCATGACATGAGTCTTTTTCCCAGGGCCAGACAGGCGCTTTGGTGGCGCTTTGGGGCCAAGGGCGCCATGCAGTGGCCCATCGGATACCTGTTCAACATGGGAGTTCTGGTGTGGCTCTGTCTGTTCCTTTCTCTTCGCCGGATGTACCTGGATGAGAAAGGATCGGCATTTGTGGCCCTGTTGCCATTACTGCTGCTGGGGACGTATCTCCTGGGACCGTGCATGACGGCCCGGTATGTGTATCCGTTTGTCTGCATCCTGCCGGTTCTGGCAGGGGGCGTGAAAAGGAAGGAGAATGAACAGTGAGACTGGATAAATATCTGAAAGTATCGAGAATTATCAAACGCCGCACGGTGGCCAAGGAGGCCGGGGAAGGCGGACGGGTGACCATTAACGGAAAAGTGGCAAAGCCCTCCTCCGAGGTAAAAGAGGGGGATATCATTGAAATCCGCTTTGGCGATAAACTGGCCAGGTACAAAATTCTGAATGTGGCGGAGACGGTACGGAAAAACGAAGCCAGCCTGATGTATGAGGTGCTGGATGGGGAGATCATCGAATGAACGCGGCAATTATTGTGGCAGCCGGACGCGGGGAGCGGATGCACAGTGAGAAAAACAAGATTTTTCTGCCGCTCCTGGGCGTGCCGGTCATCGTCCATACGGTTCGTGCGTTTGCGGAAAGCGGTCTTTTTGAAGAGATCCGGGTTGTCTGCAGTGAACAGAACCGGGAGGAAATGCGGGAGGTGCTGGCGCAGTCGGGCCTTGGTGGGGTCCGTCTGGTGATCGGAGGGGCGACCCGTCAGGCCAGCGTCCGGGCCGGCCTGCTGTCCCTGCCGGAGACCACGGAACTGGTGGCCATCCATGACGGGGCCAGACCGCTGGTTACGGAAGCCGTGCTGAGTCGGTCCATCGGGCAGGCGGCAGAGAAGGAGAGCGCTGTGGCGGCGGTTCCGCTCAAGGACACCATCAAGCGGGCCGATACGGATGGACGGGTGCTGAGTACACCGGACCGGTCGGAACTGTACAGCATTCAGACTCCGCAGGTCTTCCGCTTTGAACAGATCCGGTCAGCCCATGAGGCCTTTGCGGACCGGCAGACAGCGACGGATGATGCCATGCTGATGGAGGGACAGGGCATGCCGGTTTACCTGAGTGAGGGCGATCCGGAAAACCTGAAAATAACCACACCGGAGGACCTCCCGGTGGCGGAACAGATCCTGCGAAAACGGGGATTGAAAGGAATGGTCAAAGTGGAGACACGTGTCGGACATGGCTATGATGTGCACAGGCTTGTGAAGGACCGGGATCTGATTCTGTGCGGGGTGAAAGTCCCTTATGAACTGGGACTGCTGGGACACAGCGATGCGGATGTCGCTGCCCATGCCCTGATGGATGCCATGCTGGGGGCGGCAGCCCTTGGGGATATCGGGATGCATTTCCCGGACACAGATGAGAAATACCGTGGCGCGGATTCCATGGTCCTGCTGGAACGGGTTCGGGATATTCTTGAGGAAGCAGGATGGACACTGGGGAATGCGGATCTGACCATTATCGCCCAGCGGCCGAAACTGCGGCCGTTCATTGAGGAGATGCGCAGCTCACTGGCCGGTCATCTGCGGACGGACCGGGAACGGATCAGTGTCAAGGCGACCACGACGGAACATCTGGGGTTCGAGGGTGAAGGGCTTGGAATCTCGGCGCATGCGGTGGTCCTGATCGAGAGGAAAAACGCTTGCCAGTAAAACGGAGAAAAAAACGCCGGGAATCGCTGGGAAAGCGCCTGGCGGGTGGAATTCTTGACCTGATCGACGGCTTTTTCCGGACCCTGGGCAGGGCCTTTTTCGGTCTTCTCCGGCTCATCGGACGTTTTCTGGGCGTGCTGGCACGGGGTCTTCTGTTTCTGCTTCATCAGTTGATCCGCCTGATTTGCCTGCCGTTCCAGGCACTTTTCCGGCATGTGACCGGGAAAAACAACCGGGCTTCCCGCTGCCTTCGACTGACCGGGGAGGAGTTTGAGGAGTATGCAGCAGCCGTTCTTCGGGATAACGGATTCAAACATATTGAAATGACGCCGGTCAGCGGCGATCAGGGCGTGGATATTCTCTGTGAGCGCGGCGGAAAGCGGTATGCCATTCAGTGCAAGAACTACCAGGGAAGCGTCGGAAATGCGGCGGTACAGGAGGCCTACGCGGGCATGCAGTACTATGACTGTGATGTGGCGGTGGTTTTGTGCCCGGGCACGTTTACGGCATCCGCAAGACGGCTGGCCCAGTCGACGGGTGTTTTGCTGTGGGGTGAAACCAGACTGACGCATATGATGCAGATTTCCGGCAGGCGGCCCTGAGCCGGAGGAATGAGAAAAAGGGACAGAGATGAAAAAACGGCTGATTGCGATTCTGCTGGCATTTGCGATGCTCGGCATTGTTTCACTGGCGGTGGCCTTCCAGATGGGGGGAACCCTGATCCTGTATGCCACGCAATGGACAGATGAGCTGCCGGAGGTCGTGGTGGATGACCCGTCGGTCATTTCCGTTGTTGGAATCACCCCGGTTTCCGTTGAGCCGACAAGCGGACATCCCCTGGTGGAAATAGAACTGAAGGGGCATCATTCGGGGCGAACATGGATTCACATCGGCAACGAAGCGGCAGGGCAGGGACAGCGCCACCTGATTGTTGTTCGCGGCATGCACAACATGATTTTTGAGCGGTCCCGGGTTACCTTTACCGGAAGCCGCTGGGTTGCGCTCGCCGGTCTCTGCTTTCTCCTGATTTTGGCCGGACTTCTGTGGAAACACGCGTGGTTTCGTTGCAGGACCTGCTTTTATGCCGCCAGAACGGTGCTGGTTTTCGGAATGGCGATATTTGTTACCGGAATGACGTTGATTTTCGGCTTTGCCTGTCTTCTTTATCTGCCGAATCCACGAAGCGAGATTCTGGGACTGTGGGATCTGTTCAGCCAGGCCGGGTATTACTTTCTCCTGTGCACTTCTCCTGTCCTGATTGTTCTTGCCGTTGCGGTCGCACTGAGCAATGTGGCCCTGGTCCGGCATGAGGGGATGCGGCTTCGGAATCTGCTGGGGATCATGACGCTTCTGGTCCTTTCGGTCGGGCTGACGCTGATTGTGACTTTCGATGACCGTTTCTTCACCGGGTCGCTGACGGATTACAAGATCCATTCAGCCATGACAAGCGTTTACACGACCTGCGTTGTCTTCCTGGAGTCAATGCTGTTTGGCGCCATCCTGGCGGCGCTGCTGGCGGCCGGAAATGAACCGAAAACCGACCGGGATTACGTGATCATTTGCGGGTGTCAGATTTCAAAAGATGGGAAGCTGCTGCCGCTGCTGCGCGGCAGGGTGGACCGGGCACTGGCATTCGCCCGTAAACAGGAGGCATCCGGCGGGAAACCGGTGGTGTTTGTTCCGGCAGGTGGGCAGGGTCCCGACGAATGTCGCTCTGAGGCCAGTGCCATGGCGGAATACCTGAGGGATAAGGGGATAGCCGGTGACCGCATTCTGGAGGAAGACCGGTCTGTCAGCACCTACGAGAACATGTTAAATGCCCGCCGGCTGATCGAGCAGCGAAGCGGCGGGAAGGCAAAGATTGCCTTTTCGACGACCAATTATCATGTGTTCCGCTCGGGAATCATGGCCATCCATGCCGGCATGCGGGCAGAGGGAATGGGAAGCCCCACCAAGTGGTATTACTGGCCGAATGCCTTCCTGCGGGAGTTTGTTGCGCTCCTGGTGGCAGAGTGGCGGCTGATTGTTCCCGCCCTGCTTTTGCTGATTCTCTTTTTCGGAGGGCTGGCGTTAACCACCATCTGAAAAGGGGATTCTTCTGAACGTTCCGACGAACGACATCCTTGATGATGTTTTCTTCAAAAGGAAGGACGCTATTTCTGTGCGCACGCCAGGTGAAGAGAGGTGAAAA
>JAFUBF010000087.1 GCA_017460325.1 Clostridia bacterium
AACGGTTGACATTACTGGCAGCCGCATTGGCAAGGGGATACCGTACCCTTTTGTAGCGAACGTACTCACTGCTGTAAACTGGTTTCCTTTTTGTTCTATAGCGGCGTGTGGCCTTACAGAATCGACTTTGCAACAGCCCTGGTATCACAAGTGTGAAAAACTCTCTTCCGGGGGTTATCATGGCTCTGAAACACCCCAGAACCCCTTATAAATAAAGGCCTCTGAGTTTTTCACAGTTCACGCTTTCCCGACTTATTGGCAATAAGTCGAATGCGTATCGCTATCCAATATGGTCATTTTTGTTTAATATCTGACTGTACAACCATCGCGTTATCATATCTCAGGAAAATCATCTCTTGCATCTTCTCGCCCTCTATGTTTTTCTATGTATGCCAAATAAAAAACCTGGACACTGCTTCCCGCCAGAACCTAGTGTCCAGGTGTCTTTTCAGACGCACTTATTATGAGGGAATGCGCCTTTTCTGTCAATCCCTATCCTGATATTTCTTAAATCCTGTTCATTTCTCTTCGCTTAGCACCTTTCTTAAATCCTCCTTCATGGATTGCGTCTGAAATCCACCCGGCCACCAGACTGACTTGGCCGTGCCAGGATTCCACAATTCATTCAAGGAGGTTTTTTATGTCTCAAACAAACACTATTTCCCCAGAACTGGAGATGGCCAGTGCCCTTCGGTCCGGTAAGGACGTGTTCATTACCGGAGGCGCCAGGAGTGGCAAGACGTTCATTTGCCGACATGCTTTGCAGATTCTGGAAGAGGAGGGGCTCCATGTCGTCCTGACTGCCCCTACCGATATCGCCGCAGATGCAATCGGCGGTATAACCCTGCATCGCCTTTTGGGGTTGTCCGGACCACTAATTCTTCATGATGAAACAGGCAACGCCTCTCTTCAGCAAGCGGCTAAAACAAGCTGTCAAAAGCAGACATTGTCTTTGTAGATGAAGTTTCCATGGTAAGCTGTATGTGAGGAATAAGTCCAGCCGCTAACTCGCTCGCCATGAGCAGGAAAGCAACCGGACTTCTTTTTATTCGATTGTCCCCAACATTCCACTGATGTCTTCGTTAATGCAGATTCAATTTTGAACCGTCCGTTTTCCCGGGAATCAGCAGCAAGGCCGGTGTTTGTTACTCAAGCCGCATCAAAACGCCCAGTACACGCATGACGGCTGTCCTCAGTTCCTCCCGGGTAATCAGTCCTTTCTCCAGCGCTTCCATCGTCCGCTCCGGGAAACCGGTCGCCATCTTGACTTCGTTTCCGGCTTTGATCTCCTTGTACTGCTCGCCGTAGGTCCACCAGTCGGTCATGACAAATCCGTCGAACCCCCATTCATCCCGCAGGATGCCAGTCAGCATGTCCGTGTTTTCCGAAGCGCGGTAGCCATTAATCGGATTGTACGAGGACATAATGCACCAGGGATGGTCATGGCGGACGATCATTTCGAAGGGTTTCAGGTAAATTTCCCGGATCGCGCGTTCCGAAGCGCGGGAATCGCAGTTCTTGCGGTTCGTCTCCTTGTTGTTCAGCGCGAAGTGTTTGATCGTGGCACCAATCCGCTGGCTCTGGATACCGCGCACCATGGCGCCGGCCTGAATACCGGTCAGGTACGGATCCTCGGAATAATACTCAAAATTCCGACCGCACAGCGGACTCCTGTGGATATTGAGTGCCGGAGCCAGCCAGATGGCGATATTGTTTTCCTTCAGTTCGAGCGCGGCCGCTGCACCAATCTTCTCCACCGCCGCGGGATCCCATGTACAGGCCAGGAGACAGGCACAGGGAAATGCCGTGGCAAGGACACCGCGACCCGGGAACACGCGCAGTCCGGCAGGACCGTCCGCCGTCATAAAATCAGGTACGCCATATTCCGGCAGATTCCCGAAGCCAAACGTGTTGGCGACGCCGGTATTGGCCTGGCCACCCAGCAGGGAAATCAGGTCTTCATCCGACAGCTGGTCCACCATCTCCTCAAGCGTTGCTTTGCCTTCCGCCACATCCTGCAGCGTGGTTCCCGAATAGGTGTAACCACCCCATACACGCTTCACCCGTTCCCTTCCGCGGGTCGATGGAACAATACCCATCATCTCTTCATAAGGCTGATGGATCAGGCCATCCTCATCCCTGTCATGCGGTGTTCCCAGGGGCAGTGGCTCCAGGGTACCATCGGCAGTCATGCGTTCTTTCAGCTGGGATGGAACCATTTTCGGGGACAGCTGCCTCACGGTACGGTCCGCCGGCTCAGTATGGCAAAAACAGAGCGGTGCCGCGCTGCGCACGTCTGTTCCGACATAAATCACATAGTCTCCTTTTTCCATCACATAGGCAGACCTGACCACCTTGCCCAGATCATCGTAGGAAGCCATATCATCCACGCTGAAGGAAATCCGGATATGCCGTTTTTCGCCGGGTTTCATCAGATCCGTCTTCTGATATCCGATCAGCTGCCGGGACGGCTTCCCCAGTTTCCCCTGAGGGGCGCCGAAATAAACTTCTACGACCTCTTTGCCGCTGCATTTCCCGGTATTGATTACATCGACGCAGACCGTAATCCGGCCATCCGCTTCATCCGCGCGGGCGTTTTCCAGCGCAAATGTGGTATAGGAAAGGCCGAATCCAAAGGGGTAGACCACCTTTTCCTTCGCGCCCGGAATGGTTTCAAAATACCGGTAACCCACATAAATATCATCCGTATAATCGACATAGTCCTCGGACTCATGGAAATTGTAACTGGACGGATAATCCGCCAGATCCCTTGCAAAGGTATCCGCCAGTTTGCCGGATGGCGAGACCCTGCCGGTCAGGACCTCCGCTGTGGCTACGCCGCCTTCCATTCCTCCCTGCCAGGACATCAGTACCGCGCCGATGCGGGGATCCTCCGCAAACCACTTGGTGTCCACCATGCCGCCAACGTTCATCACCACGATAACTCTGCTGAACCGTTCCGCCACTGCGTTGACCATGGCCGCTTCCGCACTGCTCAGGTAGAAATCGCCCTTTTCAAACAGTTCACCGACGATTTTGACAAAGCCCATGCGCACCTGCTGGCTGTATTCCTGCCTGTCCTCTGACTGATCGACCTTTGGAACCGTCCGATCCCAGCCTTCCCCGGAATACCTGGAGATGGAAATGATGGCGGTATCCGCGTAAGCGGCGGCGCCTTTCAGCAGTTCCTCCGGCACCTCCGGTTCCCGGATCAGTCCCGGCGCAGTGCCCATCGGGCCTGCCGCTGCTGCCAGGTTTTTATATTCCGCCTTCACATAATCCCGGTAGAAATCGCACACAGGCTGATAGAGATCAATACCCGCCTGTTCAGACAGACCGTCATAAATGTTCTTCACATAGGCACAGGTTACATCGCCGCTGCCGCCGCCACCTTTCACATAGTCGAAAGTGGCTTTACCGAACAGGGCAATGCGGGTGCCGCTCCGTAGCGGCAGCAGTTTATTCTCGTTTTTCAGAAGGACCATGCCTTCGGCAGCCACCTTCCTGGACAGTTCGATATGTTCCCGACTGCCAGTCAGAAGTTTCCCGTCCCGCCCCAACGGAAGAACGGGTGTAAACAGGTATCTTCCCCATCTTTGCATAATTCAGACTCCTTTCACGTTGTTTTGACTTTCGACACCGTATGATTGATACGAGCCATTATTTGACAAACCGGTGCTGCCTTTGCACACTCCTTTAGTCATTATGTAAATAATGGGTACCCACCGCGAAATCCGGCAATACTATCTATTTAGTTTCATCATGCTATGTCAGAACCGGCAAAATCCGATTCTGGTTCCTTTCTTAATTCCTAAGCGTAGAAACGGGAATCACGTTCACACCATCATCACGCTTATAAGCCATTTCACCACCGGTAATAACCATGAGTAGATCAGGTTCACGAAGGCGAACCTGTTTTTCTGTCTCGTTATGTTTTCGGATCAGATCAACAAGCTTAATCAGATGCTTCGCACCTTCCTCTATCTCTGAGCTGCCAAGCTTGATTTCTATCAGTGCATAGCGTCCGTCATCCAGATGAAGCACGGCGTCAGCTTCAAGATCATAGCGATCATGATAATAGGACAGTTTTCCGCCCAACGCCTGAGAGTATACCTTCAGATCACGAATACACAGACATTCAAAAATGAACCCAAAAGTCTTCAGATCCGTTTCCAGATACTGGGGTGTAAGACCCATTGCTGCAACTGCAATGGAAGGGTCGGTGAATTCCCGTTTCTTTCCAGAGCGAATCACGGTCTTTGACCGGATAGCCGGACACCAGGCATTCACGTCTTCAATCACGAAAAGTTTCTCCAGTGCGTTAAGGTATGAATCCATGGTAACGGAGGTCATCGACTCGGCATTTGCGGTTACATCCTGGAAAATAACTGATTTCTTTGCCAGAGTGGAAATATTTCTGGCATATGATCGAAGAATCGTATTTGTCCATACCGGATTCCGCTGAACGCCATCGACAGTGGAAATATCTGCTTCGGTGATGTTGTTCAGATACTCTTTGGCAATCATCAGTTTTGCAGCATCCGATTTTTTGCTCAGTGTTGCAGGCCAACCACCTCGACAGGCAGAAAAAATCAATTCTTCCACAGAAAGACTGGACTGAATACCATCAATATCAGCCGATGGATCATCAAATAGCTTTTTCAGAGAAATCAGGCCGTTTGATTCGCCGGATTCATATAAACTCATGGGGTACATCTTCATTCTTGCAATGCGTCCCGTCCCAGAATGCATGATTGCACGATGATCAACAGAGGTTGATCCTGTCAGGATAAAAAGCCCTTCTTCCTGTCGCTGGTCTACAGCCGTGCGAACGGAGTCCCATAAAACCGGCGCAACCTGCCATTCATCAATCAGTCGGGGGGTGTCACCCTTCAGAAGCAGGGAAGGCTTGGTTTGAGCGGTTGCCAAATAACCATCCCGTTTATCCGGATCCTGCATACGAAGGATACTTTTTGCCTTTTGCTCGGCAGTTGTTGTTTTGCCGCACCACTTTGGACCAACAATCAGCGTTGCACCGAAAGCTTCAAGCCGTAAATCCAGTTCATCGTCAACAATTCTAGATAAATATACAGGCACACAAATCACCTCAGACTGATTGTATGATATTCTCCCGTTTACGTCAAGACTGTTTTATATTTTTGACATATTTCATTTTATAATTTTGATGTTTTTTGTTTTGCATTTTTGATATTATCTGTTATTGGAGCAGATACAGCCTATGAGCTGCTTCGCCGACCATGCTGCAACAACTTTCTCGGCCAGGACAAAGGCAAGGACCGGAATCTGGCAATCAACCGTAAGCAGGCCAAATTCATCGAGCTGATCATCAGTGATTTCATTGCAGATCTGTCCCGCCATACCATTTGCAGTCATCATTACACTTCCCCTTCCGAGTCCAGCAATCGCTCTAAGTCCTCTACATCCAGCAGGGCTCTGCGAAGCTCTTCGGAAATATCCTTGGACGTTCTGTAAGTCGCCACGCTCAGCGGCTTGGTGTAGTCCTGGATCACATAGTCCACGAAGGACTTGTTCATGTCCTTACAGAGGATGATCCCGATTGCGGGATTCTCATGCGGTTCGTGCTCACAACCGTCCAGCACGTTCAAGTAACTCTGCAGCTGTCCGAGATAGGACGTTTTGAACTTTCCGGTCTTCAGTTATTGCCGCGAACATACGGTATCTGAAGAAATCTGTGTTTTCTTTGCTTTCACACAGTATCCCGTCACTGATGGCGACCCGAAATGCTTTATCCAGAGAAAACGCCATCGGTTTTACGTCGAAAAAATGCAGCTCGTCCACCATCGAGGAGTTCGCGGTCAGATCGGTTTCACACGATTGTCCCCTCTTCGCCTCGAAACGGCCTCTCATCAAGGCGATCCTGATACAGCTGCCTCGAGCTTCGAATCTCCTGAATCAGCTTTTCCCTGTCCCGTCTCAGACAGCCCTGCATAGGAACAATGTTAGACGGATGCAGTCCGAAATAAAAGCATTCATCCAGATCCAGCCATGACAGAAACTGCTCTTCCTCATCGAGGTATTCTCCGATGGTAGGTTCCAAAAAGCGGCCCTGTTTCATCTCCTCATACAGCGGACAGCCCGCATCCGCATGAATGGTGCCGGTGAAGATCAGATACGGACGGGTTTTATTCAGAAGCGCAGCAGTGGCCTCTGCGTTTTCTCTGCTGTTGCCGGCACCGGCTCCTCCGAAGATCACGTTAGCACCCCATTCGATGCCTGCGCGCTTCAATCTCAGCAATGCATCCCCTGCCTGTGCGGCGGTATAGCCCTTATTCATGGCAATCAGTGCCAGATCCAGTCCGCTCTCCACACCGATATTCAGCTCATTGAATCCTGCCTTTCGCAAGGCAGTAAGCTCAGCATCCATCTTGCCCCGGATGTTCCCGACCGAAGCATACATGGCGATGGTTTCAACGGCAGGCAGTCTGCAATGAATCATTTCTGCAATATGAAGCAGCCGGTCTGCACTCAGCGCAAACGGATCACCGTTTTCCAGAAATACCCGCCGGATGCGACTGGCATAGGGCTTCACTTCCTCAAGTTGCCGGATGATCACCTCGTCCCGCAGCACCCGAAACGGTACATTCCGGTACATGGTGCAAAAGCTGCATCGATTGTGAGAGCAGCCCTTTGTCACCTCCAGCAGGAAGGACCCCGCCTCAAAGGGTGGCCGGTACATCACCTCATCAGCCTGCGAATCGTTCATTTGTCGACCTCACTGTGGCTGTTCAGGAAAGTAACGCTTTCTTTCACGGCAGTGTCAAAATCATCGCCGCCGTAAAAGCCGTGTCCGGCATTGGGGATGATTTTCAGTTCCGCATGAGGATAGACCTCCAAAGCTCTTTCAGAATAGGAGAGCGGAACCACCGTGTCCGCCGTTCCATGGATGATCAGCACATCCTGCTGATAGCCCGAAATGACCTCATAAATATCAAAGGATAACGCGTCACGGGAGTACATTCCGCTGATCTGGTTTGCCATGATGGTTTCGGTTTCCGGAAACAGATATCCTTCTTCCTGATAATGCGGATTCCGTGCCCTGGCGTCATCCTGCAGAACAAATGCGGGATAATACAGAATCAGCGCCCGGATGTCGTCCATCTGAACAGCCCGCTGTGCATCCACATAGGCTGACACAAAACCGCCCTGGCTTTCGCCAAGCAGAAACAAACGGCTCGGATCCGCAAAAGACTGTTCCTTGATCTGATCGATCACGATGTTCAGGGTCTTTGCCTCCGTCAGCGGGGATGTGTTCAGCATGCTTCTTGTGTCAGGGTTGCGGAAATTGAACGCATAGGCTGCATATCCGTTTCGGGCGAGCTCCTGCGCAATTCTTTCGGTCAGAAAGTGGTAATTCCCGCCGAAACCATGACAGAGAATCACCGTAGGATACGATTCCGCACTGTTATCCGGCAGATACAGAATGCCCTCAATCCTCTGGTCCTCGCCTTCCAGCACAAGCGTTTCACTCCGAACCGGTGTTTTTGTTGTTTCAGCCCGCGCGACAGGCAATGCCGCCAGAATTCCAAGCCCCAACAGGGCAACGATTTTTATCAGATGCTTCATCTTTCGTTCACCTCATTATAAATGTCAACAGGTTAGGGCAATTGATGTTATCGCTGCCCTTTCCCCTGACCCGCACCGTACGTGCCAATGCACCGCGTACGGCGCTCCATCTGGCCGTCAGACATTGTTATCTTTCACGGGTGCTTACGGATTCATTATACTCTCACTCTCCAGTGGAGCGTTTCATAAAGTACTATAGTTCCGGTTTTTACGAAGCTTGTTTATGGTCTTAATGGTTTTTTGATCAATCTTCAGGCCTACCAACAGCGATCTTGCCACGCTGGGATCAGGTTCATTGATTATCCGCTCAGCCCGCACGCATACCAGAGTAAGGTTGCGGTACCGACTAACGTCTTTTCCCAGATAGGGATTTTTGTGGAGCACGACTACTCCACCCACTTCCAACGGAATTCCAAATACGGAACAGTTGCCCTTTTGAGCTGAGAATGCAGAGATACGATTGTCTGCTTCCTCAACAGGCATGTCAGGAGGGGTATGCCGGGCCAGCCAGGACAGGATGGCCTCCGGCGCTCCGACTTGAATATTCTGCCTTGCTCTGCCTGATACAGTGTAGTTGCATACTTCCTTGTTCGGCATTTGAGGGATTCGATATTTAACGTAACCGATAGGGTGTACCATTTGACCATGCAGGTATCGCGTCTGTTTGCTTTTGAGGAATTTAGCATCATTAGCTGACACCTTGACTCCCTTAGGCGCTTCATCCGTTAACCCTTTGATCTTGTGGAACATATGCGTTTTTAAAGATCTTTCAATTCTACCGAAATCACTGGTTATTTGTGATGCCAGTGAGTCGTAATCTTCCCGACTCTTACGATATCGTTCCTGCTCCAGAAGGAATCGCAGCGTTTCATGGCAGGTTGCCGTCCTCATATTGGTTGAAACAAACAACGTTTTCAGCACGAAAAACAGGAGTGACCCTTGTTGCAAAAAGGATCGACTGGTAAAGCGGTTCGGATACATTTGGATTCGTCCAAAAATTCTGAAGAGAATGGATCCAGTTCGGCTTATCTCAATATTGACCTTTTTGTCATGATCATGATATACTGAATTCGCGGAAAGGAATGCAAAACCGCGTTTCCAAAGCGACAAACCGGACAGAAAATCCCCTCCGTAAAAAAAAGGGGCGTTTTGTCTCACTGTCCAGAGTGATCCGTTTGTGAATCTGGCTCAACCGGCGCTTCTGTGCGGCTTTCACAGAACTGCCGTTGCGCAATACAAGGAGGGTAAAGAACCATGAATAAGAACCTCGTGACCGTACTCGCGGTTGCGCTTCTGCTGTGTCTGGCAGGTTGTGCCCTTGCGGCCACACCCGCCGGCGTAGTGGAAACCGGAACGGGGGTAAGCCTGATCCCGGCAAGCAGCTGGGCGGAAACCTACCCGGACGAGTATGCAACCTACATGGCCACGGAAGCGAACAGTCAGGTAACCGACTATGTGGCCGACTACCCCATGATCTCCACCATTTACGAAGGGATGGCATTCAATACCTACTACAGCAGCGCACGAGGCCACTTTTACTGTGTGGCCGACGTGACGGAAACCGGCCGTCCCCACAAGCTGGCCAATTGCTTCACCTGCAAAACGGCCGACTTCACCCACATGGTGAACGAGCAGGGCGTGAGCGCGTATACCATGGCTTTTGACGATGTGCTGGCGAACGTCAACGAAAGTATGGGCTGCTATACCTGCCACGCCAACGACCCGGCCCAGGGGAACACCGTGACCCACACCTATCTGGCGGACGCCATGGGGGATGATTTCTCCAAAGTGGCCGGTCAGACAGCGGTGTGCGCCCAGTGTCATGTGGAGTACTACTTCGCACCGGACACCAAGGCAACCACCCTGCCCTATACCAGTCTGGCGGTAATGAATCCGGATGACATCTACGCCTACTATGAGGCCATGGACTTCGCGGACTACACCAACCCCCGTACCGGGGTGCGCCAGCTCAAGACCCAGCATCCCGAGTTTGAAACCTATATGGGTGCAGGCAGCGTGCACGCCAGCATGTTCACCTGCGCCGACTGCCATATGGAAAAGGTGACCAGGGAAGACGGCACCACCTTCAGGAGCCACACACTGGTCAGCCCCCTGGACAGTGAATCCATTATGGCCACCTGCGCCGCCTGCCACGCCGACCTGCCAGGGTTTGTGCACGGCATCCAGGAAAAGATGGAAGAACGCACCATCGCCATCGGCTATAAGCTGGAAGAACTCACCAACAAGCTGGCCGACGCCGTGGCCGGTGGACAGTACACGGAGGACGAGCTCAACGCCATCCGCGCCCTGAACCGTAAGGGTCAGTGGTATTGGGATTTCGTGTTCGTGGAAAACAGTGAGGGTGCGCACAATTCCAAGCTGGACAACAGTTGCCTGGACAAGGCCGACGCGCTGATCGAGGAAGCGCTGTCTCTCTTCAAAATGTAAAACTGAACGCCCCGGCGGGCGGGTAACTGCAAGGCTCCGCCGGGGTCCCTGTATCCCATGGATTCGGAACGTGGCGGAACTCTCCTCCACGTTCCTTTGATAAAAGGCCAGATCCGCACCGAATTCTCAAATAACCTCTCCTGTCAATCGTACGGTCAATGCCAACGCAACCTGAAAAGAAGTGGGCAAAGTTTGCACCGGTTTGTCAAATAATGGCCCCTGTCAACATACGGTGCCGAAAGCCAAAGCATCATTAAAGGAGATTCTCGCCGTTGAAAAAAATCTTAGGTTTCTTTCGATCCATGACCTTCGGCATGATCCTGCTGGTTCTGGTCATTGCCTGCTCCCTGGCAGGTTCCCTGATCCCCCAGCAGGAAGCAGCCATGGTCTATGTGAAAGCATACGGAGCAAGTACCGCCCAGCTGCTGATTGCCCTGGGGCTGACGGACGTGTTTCACACCTGGTATTTTTACCTGCTGGAAATCCTTCTGTGTCTCAACCTGGTGCTCTGCTCCATCCTGCGCTTCCCCAAAACCCTGCGGGCGGCGGACGCACTGAAAGCACGTACCCGGAGCGCCACTCCGGATCATCCCCTCACAGCTGAACAGGGTGAAAAGCTGAAAGCGTTCTTATCCTCCCGTCATTTCCGACAGGAGGAATCGGCAAGTGGGACGCTATACAGCAAATCACTCATCGGGTTCTACGGTTCTTTTCTGACACACCTGTCCATCCTGCTGATCCTTCTGTTCGGCTCACTGGTCCTGATGACCCCGGAGGTGACGGATCTCAGCGTCATGCCCGGACAGACCCTGACGCTTAAGGATGGCACAAAGGTTTTGTGTGAATCCTTTCACATCCAGGATGAAACCGGGAAACTGGATTACGCCAGTGTCCTGACCGTTACCAGTGCGGACGGAAGCCAGACAAAAACCGGTGAAATCCGGGTAAATGAGCCGCTACGGTTTGGAACATACAAGATTTATCAGCAGACTTACGGCACCGCCGGGCGCATCCGTATTTCCAATGAAGAAAACGGCTCGGAGGAGGTCCAGTATCTGACTGAGCCCTGCTTCCTGTCCATTGACCGGCGAAACGGTATTTTCTTTGATGCACTGTACCCCGGCTATTATCAGGATGAAGACGGAAACTACACCCTCATCACCAGTGCGGAGCGCAGCTACCCTGACCCCGTGTACAGCATCCAGTCCATTGTGGAGGGCATGTCCACAGCTGTGCTGGCTTTCCCCGATGAGGAGATCCACATAGGAAACATCACCTTTACCTTTCTGTCCCCTGCGGAATATCCCGGTCTGCGCATCAAGCACGTGTCGTTCTGGTTGTTGGGCGGCCTGTATTTCAGCTTCGGCCTGATGGTCGTGGCCCTGTACCTTTGCTTCTTTGCCGTTCCCGTATGCGTGCGGATCGAATCGGATGGCTTTGCCGTCTGTTCACCGAAATCCGCTCAGGGATTCCTGCTCGACATTGAAGCGGCACTGGATTCGGACAGAAATACATAAACAAGGGTTGGCCCGGTGCTTTGCACCGGTTTGCCAAATAATGACCCTTATCAGTCATACGGTGCCGAAAGCCAAAGCGTCATTATAGGTGTTGGCAAAAGCTGCACCGGTTTGCCAAATAATGACCCTTGTCGACATACGGTGCCGAAAGCCAAAGCATCATTAATGGGAGGATATGGAACGTGGAGTTTTGCTTTTTCGCCGGTCTGGTGGTTTATTTCGTCTCCATGGTCATGCAGTTCGTCGCCTCTGCCATGAAACAGAAAAGCGTCCATAAGGCCGCACGGATCGTGTTTTTCGTGGGACTTGTGCTGCATACGGTTTACACGGTCTGGCGGGGAATTGCGGCCGGACGGTTACCGCTGGCCAATCAGTTTGAGTTTGCCTCCGGTTTTGCCTGGGCGGTTGCGGTGCTGGGCTTTGTTCTGTACGGAAGGCTGAAACAGGAATGGATCATGACGGCCGCCATGCCCATGACCTTTCTGATCCTCAGCTATGCGGCTTTCCAGCCCATGCAGATCAAGGAGATCATGCCCGCCCTCCGCTCCACCTGGTTCGCCCTGCATATCGGTTCGGCAGCCTTCTCCTATGCTGCCTTCGCCATTGCGGCAGGGCTGGGCGTGGGATATCTGATCCAGCTGAAGAAAGGAAAAGATGAGAAAGACCGAATCATGCGCCAGATGGATTATATGAGCTATCGTCTCATCAGCCTGGGCTTCCTGCTGCTGACTGTGGTGATCTTCTCCGGCGCCATCTGGGCGGAGCAGGCGTGGAGCACCTGGTGGAGCTGGGATCCCAAGGAGACCTGGGCCCTGATCACCTGGATTTTCTACGCCATCTACCTCCACCAGCGGCTGCGCCTGAAATGGCAGGGCAAACGCATGGCCTGGCTTTCCATTATCGCGTTTATTCTGGTGATCTTTACCTTTGCCGGGGTCAACCTGCTGCTCCCCGGACTGCATTCCTACGCCACCGCATAAATGACCACCCGAAATGTGAATATGCTCCTTCGTGAGAAACAGCTCCATGCACAGAAGGCCGTTAATGCCGAAATGAGCAGAACATTTCCAGGCTTTCAGCCACTCGGGAACAAACGGGATCAGCCATCTGCCGTAGACACAGGATACGGCAGATGGCTGATCGGTTTTTGTGAAACAATACTTTTTACCATTGCAGGATCAGGTACGTCTTTCCGACGCGTCTTCTCCCGTATATCGCAACAAGTTCCAGCCGGTTTCCCTGATACAGTTCTTCCAGCTCTTTGATTTCCTTTTCTCTTCCAACCACAGACGCTACCTCCTTTATCGTGAGATATTCAGGCATTTTCAGGTGAATATCTCAAAATAAACCAAGTAACATTATAGCTTTCTTTAGGGTAGAGTCAATCAGATTCAGCCTTTTATTTTGAGATTTTCAGTGTATTTAGGCTGAATATCTCAAAATAAACGATCAAAGAATCAGGAAGGACAACTCAATCAAATGACCATCGACCCGTATGCCTCCGTAATTCCCGGACAGACGGTCGATCGCACGGGCTCCATACTGAGCGCAGTCCCACCCGTCTGCTGTTCTTCGACGATCCAGCGTCCGAGAGCATAATTGGTCATAGAATCTTTCCTGTCGCCGGAACAGAATATCCTCAGAGCTCCAGTAAAATAAGGGGATGCAGCCCAACCATCAGGTTTTGCTGCATCCCCTTTAAAGCTCGGAAGGTGAGATTTGGACCCATGGATCCCCGGTAAAAAAGTCAGGTGCTCTGCCAACTGAGCTAAAGGCGTATATTGCACAGGGCAGGAGTTGAACCTGCACGCCCTTTCGGACACCGGCGCACAAAGCCCGGCATGTCTCTATTCCATCACCTGTGCATAAAGCGGAGTGAGAGCGACTCGAACGCTCAGGCGCTTCTGACGCCGCCTCCTTAGCAGGGAGGTGCCTTACCATTAGACTATCACTCCATATGGAGACTCCGGCCCGATTCGAACGGGCGTAAACAGATTTGCAGTCTGCTGTCTGACCTCTTGACTACGGAGCCATAAGCATCGGGAAAAGGATTCGAACCTTTAACTGGCGGGTCAGAGCCGACCGTGTTGCCATTACACCATCCCGATATAACCATCCCCGCGCACAACCCGCAGATCGCCTTGAAAAGGCGATGTCCCGGCCAGACGAAGGGATCTTTGTCCAGTTCAGAAGAACCGTGACTGACACGCATTAAACCTGCAGACGCATCCATGAACCAGTCAGCGCGTCCGGCACGGTTTATCCAGCCGCCAATATGCCCCCTGGCCAGCATATCCGAGCGCTGTCCCCTGCAGATTGCCTGAGTACAGAGAAGGTGAAGACGGCCAGGAATTCTGCACGATCATGGCAGTATTGTCCGGTTACCCGCCAATTCACTGAAAACCGGATAAAGCCATATCACTGCCTTCTGACCTGGCGACAAAATAAGGCCGCCTGCCCTGATGAGGCAGGCGGCCGAAAAATCCCCGGATGAGTTCATTCCTCCCCGGACTGGTTCAGGTCTCTTTCACGCATCATTTCAGGGCAAACCAAAGCAACGCACAGTTTACGCTGGAAACTGCACTGCAGGAGTTCAAAATGATCATGACACATCGTGTTCATCCCCTGATTTCTCCTTTCTTTCTGCTTTGGCTTTCGGCACCGTACGATTGGCAGGAAACATGATCTGACAAACCGGTGCAGGGCCGTCCATTCCTTTCGCAATGAACCCTGCCCTGATTTCGCTGTCATGATACCGCTTCTCAAAACGGTTGTAAATAAACCGGTAGTATAATAGGGACTGCGTCCCGAATTCCTCCCCTGACCATTATCCGGTTTACAGGAATCCGTCGTCGTCTCCGCCGTCACTGTCCCTGAAGGGATCGAACGGATCCGGCCGATCCGTGCCGTGAAACGTACTTCCGGCAATGAGGTCCGGCGTACTGTACCCCGCGAACTCACCCGATCTGTCATAATGCGAAGAGCCACCCAGGATGCCGGGGACGCTGTAACCGGTGCTCTGTCCGTCTGCATCATAATGGTTCATTCCGCCGAAGAGACTCTCTGTGCTGTACCCTGCAGAAGAACCGTCCGCATTGTAATGGTCCACGCCCCCAAAAATACCCGGGAGGCTGTACCCCACAAGCTTCCCGTCCTCATCATAATGATCTGTTCCGCCAAACAGTCCGGGAACGTTTGTAATCTTCCTGGATCCCATGATAAACCTCCAATCTCACCGTCCGTTATCCCCCGGTGTTCTCTGTTCTCAGGCCCTGCGTCAGGGCCATTTATCATCCGACTCCATCATCCCTGACCTGTACAGGGGCAATTTTGCCGTTACAGGTCTGTTCCTCTTACCCGCATCTCCAAAATCAGTTCCAGGATCCTCTGTCGCTGCTCTCTTCCCTCGAAGGCCCGCCAGGATTCTTCGTCGTAATCCGTCTTCTGCGTATCGGAACGTGCCGCCAGGAGCGCCCGTCTGAGGTGGGTGACATCCATCAGCAGATCCGTCTCTTCCATATCATCCAGATGGACCGAAAACCACGCCCTGTAAAACGCTTCCGGATGATACAGTTTGAACCAGGCAATTTGCAGGCTGGCCTTCACATAGGCCGCTGCATGAGCCCGCGGGAAAAGATAGCAGCACCTGCTGCATGCCTGGATATACCATTCGGGAATCCCGTACTTTCTCATCTGGTCTGCAGTTTCCGGTTTTACCCCTCTTCCAAGCCGTACGGATTCCATGGCCCTGTATGCCGCCTCCCGTCCCATGCCCGCGCGGATGAGATCGTTCATGATATCATCGCGCAATGCCGGGACATCCCTGCAGGTTGCCGTTCCCGAGGCGATCAGGTTCTGCGCATTTCCTGACCAGATGCCGGTTCCATGGGAAAGACCCGAGATTCGAATCAGCTCCTCCACCGTAGAGGGACGAAGCTCTGTCAGCATGCCGCGAACAAAAGCGTTTGAAAACTCCGGAATGCCATAGCTGCCTGTTTCCGAGAGGATCTGCTGCGCCGTGACCCCCAGTGCCATGGGAGAGGTAAACAGGCTCAGGACACGCTTATCACTGAGCGGAACATCCGACAGCTCAATGCCCGTGGATTCCCTCATCAGATGCAACACCGTGGGCGTATTATGCCCCAGCAGATCCATCTTCAGGAGAGCGCCGTTCATCTGGAAAAAGTCATAATGGGTGGACACAAAAGAGGCATTGGTATTATTCGCCGGAAACTGGACAGGGGTAAACTCATTGATGTCCCTGTCCGCCGGCAGAATGACCAGTCCAGCCGGCATCTGGCCGGTAGTCGTTTTCACCGCGTAAGCGAGCTTCGACCTGATCCCTGCCGCCTCATCCGAATCCGGATCCAGATGATGATCCCGGAAATACTGACGGACAAATTTCCCCGCATTTCGGTCTGACAGCGTGCCGATGGTCCCGGCGTGGAAAACATGCTCGCGACCAAACCTGTCCCGAACGCATTCATGTACCTTACTTTGTTCCTCGCCCGAGAGATTCAGATCAATATCCGGCTCCCGCTTTCCATCCAGCCCGAACAGGATTTCAAACGGAATGGAAAATCCGTCCCGGTCCATGACCTGGCCGCAGACCGGGCAATCCCTGTCCGGCAGATCGGCGCCGGTACGATAAAGCACAGTATCCACCCGGAAATCCGAGGAACGGCAGGCCGGGCAGCGATAATGCGGTTCCAGTGGGTTGATCTCCGAAATTCCCGTCAGCCAGGCAACAAGCGATGAGCCAATGGCTCCGCGGATGCCGACCGGAAACCGATCTTTTCGGGACTGCTCCACCGCAAGTCTGGCGATCTCGAAAACCGTCCATGATTCCTGCCGGTCGATTATGCGCAGCTCCGCATCAAGGCGCTCCCCCACCTGAGGCGGAAGGGGCTGGCCATACAGCGAACGGGCCTGCAGCATGGCCATTTCAGTAAGGATTTCTTTCGCCTCCGGCAGAACCGGGTGGAATCTTCCATCCTCCGGAAGCAAGGTCAAATGGTCCTCTACCCTGTCCGCAATCCGTCCCGGAGCCAGAATGACGATCTCCCTGGCAACCGCTTCCCCCAGAAAACGGAACGCTTCCAGCATCTCAGATGTGGTCCGCAGATGATACGGTGGCTGCGGTTCGGCATCCAGGAGACCGGTGTTGTACCTGAGCACCGCCCTGCAAACCGCATCCTCCGGATCAACGTACCGGGCATTGCTGACCGCCACAACCGGAATGCCGGTTTCCCTGCCAAGGCGTACCACGTCCGATATCTGCTGACGAAGCCTTTCCTGTTCTGCCGGATCACCTGTCCGATTCTCGGCAGGTTCCACCTCCAGATAGTCATAGAATGACGCCCGCTGCACAAGCGCATCCCCTGACATTCCCGCAGGAATGCTCGCCGCAATTTCTCCGCCATCACAGGCACTGCCAATCAGCAGCCCCTCCCGATGTGTCACAATCCACTCCCTCGGCATGCAGGGGAGCCCTTTATAACACCGTGTATGACTGAGGGTGATCAGCTGATTCAGGTGAGTAATACCAGTCCTGCTGGTTGCCAGGAGCATGACCGGATATCCGTCCTCCACCGGGCTGTCCTCCGTGGGGAGCATAAAGCCCTCACAGCCGGGGAGAAATTTGATTCCCTTCCGGGCCGCTTCCCGAAAACCCTCCGGGAGGGACTGAACCACACAAAAGTCCGTCACTGCAATCGCCGGATGCCCCCACTCAGCTGCCCGGCTGATGTACTGCGCGGCGGAGGCAATGCCATCCTCGGATGACATTCCGGTTCGCACATGCAGTTCAATTCTCTTTTCCGGCTCCAGGTCCTGTCTTCCCGCTTTCGTTTTCTCTTCCTGCATTAATACTCTCTCCTCTTTGGGTTCGGGCAGTTCCTGAGCCTTCGCTGCATACCCGGCGGCAGACAGAAGTTCATCCAGTGACACCCCAAGAATATCTGCCAGACGGCAACAGGTCGCGACTCTTGGCTTTGCATTGCCGTTTTCCCATTTGGAGACGGCCTTGTCCGAAACACCGATCAGCCGGCCAAGTTGAAACTGCGAAAATCCCAGCTCCGTCCTCAGCTTTGTGACCAGATTCCCAAACGCATAATCCCGCATTGCCTCACCTCCTCGTGCAGAAATCGTATCACAGGATATAACCGGATACCAGTAGGCAAATATCGAATGAAAGTAGAGATCCCGTCATCCTTTTCCCGGACAAATTCTCCCGGGATCACCCGTCCCTCGTAGAGACTTCAGATAACATGCGGCTTTTCCCACTGGCCGGTGCCAACCGCATCCCGGTTTCACCCCCATTATATCCCTTTCTTTTGCCAAACGACAGGCAGATACATGCATTGGCATTGATCCATCTGGATTCGCTCATCTGCTGACTTTTCATAGCTTTAACACTCGTCCGTGTTTTTGCTCCGATGAACACGTCATGAACATGCTTTCATTCCTCCGGAACATCGTCCTCTGATAAATCGAATGCCTTCAAAGGCATCTTCTGCGTTGCAGGGACAGCATGATCCAAACGATTCAGCACACCCACGGTGACCACATACGCTCTCCGGATGCGGAGACCAAATGCGGATGAGCCTCTGAGCACGGCGGTGATGCACACCATCGAACACAGCGGTGCGGCGTTCCTCCTGCCCGGGCGTGATTTCCTTTGGTCCCATGGGTTGCAGAGCGGACTTCTCCCTTGTGGTTACGGGGCATCCGGATGACGGGACGCTGTTGGCTGCGATGCAGGGTCTGTTTACGAGGTAATTCATGTCAGTGGAAATCCCCGGTGCGTGAGCGCGGAAACGCAACCGATCATGATCCGGAGGGAGCACAGAAGGGCGCGAGCGAATATCCCGACGGAGTTCTCAACCAAATCAGAGATGACAGACACACGCATGAAGTATCCGGGAAAAGAAAAGCCCCGCCAAATCTGACGAGGACAGGGCTTCATGCAAAATCATCTCCGTAAAGATCACGTAAAACCTGGGGGATGTCCCGCTTTGGGTAGATTACGTTCTGAACGGAGACTTCGTGGTAATCCTCAGAAACGTAGTAGAATACCGCAAAGTTTTCAGCGTTCATTCTGCGAACGCTCTGGAATGCCAGGACTCATCATCTGCTGGCCTGTAACGCCGCAGCATGTATTTCAGTGTTGCCAGTTCCTTCCTGATGAAGGCAACGCAGACGACGGCTGTTTCAGCCACCAGCAACTCAAACGTGATGGAGTCGTCGAGTCCGTCCAGATCGTATTCTGCATCCGGAGTGATGATGACCTCATCATCCATCAGGCGCGTTTCCCTTCAGGGTGTTTCTTTTCAAGGTCAGAAAACACATCATTCAGCGGTCTGCCCTGACGGGCAATCGCCTGCTGGTAGCTGTGCTCAAGTTTCACGTCCAGTTGCGTCTCAGTCATTCTCTCAAGAGTGGATGGCATCTTACTGAGAGTCACAGAGAAAGGAATGCCTTGTCGGATAACTGACGGTAAAGCGTTGTAAATGCCACTGAAACAGGAATCCCAGGCTGTTGAAGAATGCTTTCCGCTTCAGTCTTCAGGTTTTCATTCACCCTTGCGCTGACGATTGCATCTCTGGCCATGCGAATCACCTCCATAGAAGCAATTTACCGCTTTGCGATCCAACCTGAAAGGCAAAATGAGAAGGGCAGGCTGAACAGGAATAAAAAGGTAACGGGCCGGGGGCGGATCTGAATTTCTACGGGGCCTGCCACAGAAGACCGGCAGCCCCTCTCTCTCGGAAAATCGCAAAAACCCGCCACACAATTGCATGCTCATCTGTCTTCTCAGGCTGTACTACGGTAAAACTACCTCGGTGTAAAGGTCTCAATATGTTCCGGTGGAATGGCGTCAATAAACCGGCTCTGCCTGACAGGCCATATTCCGCCTCTGTTCACTTTCTGCGTTGCAGATGTCAGGACCAGGTTCTTTTTGGCACGGGAGATAGCGACATAGAAAACGCGTTTTTCCTCTTCTATCTCGCCGTGGATCTGTGCATTGTAACTGGGAAAATGATCATCATCTGCCCCCGCAAGAATCACCGTATCAAATTCACATCCCTTCGACTGATGAATCGTAATGATCGGGATCTTGTGGAGCTTTTTGATGAGCAGATCGATCTGACTTCCGGAAAGCGCAGCCTCACTCAGAAATTCCCTTAAAAAGCTCTCTGCGTCGGTATTGGAATCCGCGTTTTCAAACGCATACAGAAGATCTTCTACAGCCTGCCGGTTTGTTCCTTCCGGATAGAACTCTGACAGACGGCAGCGACTGATAATGATCTGAATCGTTTGTAAAATGTCCCCCTGTTCAAGGCAGAGCGTCTGCAACTCCCTGTAAAAACGATGGAACCGGATGAACTTTGGCTGATACCGGGAAAGGATGATCCGTCTCTGCGCTGTTTGCGGGATCAGTTTTTCTCTCAGCATATGAATCAGCACTTCGCCGGTTGCTGTAATGTCCCCCAGCGCATCATGTGCGGCCTGGTTGATTACCCGGAACATTTCACACAGGGTCGCAAGCTTATAGTTGACAGACTTCGGATAAAGCTGCTTGGCAATTACCATGGTGTCGTACTCCGCAAGAATATCCAGCGCCGGAAGGTTACATTCACGCAGTTGCCTGCGAACCAGCGGAGCATCAAAACGCAGGCTGTTGTGTCCAACGATGACGGACCCTTTGACAAATTCCGAAAACGCCTTCAACGCGGCATGTACATCAATTCCGCCTTTGGCTATGATATCCGCCCTGGTCTGATGATGTGTTTCGAAAGCGCCGGCGCTGATTTCACAGGTGGGAATCACCATCTGATTCAGTGTATCCAGAATCTCTCCATGTCGATTCAGACGGATCGCAGAAATCTGAATGATCTGATCTTTGGACAGGTCCAGTCCCGTGGTCTCCGTATCATAGATGACGATGTTGTCCATGTCCAGCGCCCGGATCAGGGCCGCATAGGGATCGTTGTCACGGTAGAGCTTTTCGTCAATAAAGGAGCACAGGGAAATTCCCAGAGAACTGTTGGAATTGATCTCTTCAATGGTCTGCCTCCCGACGCCCCTGATATACTTTCGGGCAATCCGGGATAAACTGAGTGTGTCCGTGGGATTCATCAGAATATTCAGAAACGCAAGGATATCCTTTATGATCGCTTTCCGGAAAAACTTGGAATCATTGTCTACCGTGAAGAATCTGAGTTCATTCCCATCTGCCCGGGCGTGGCTGATCCTGGCCAGCGTTTTGTAAAGCTCCGCGATATATGAATTTGCTCTGGCCATAATACACTGCCGGGTGGGATCCGCATGGTGATGCTTTTCCAGGTAATTATAGATCCAGGTTGCTTCCTCCTCCGTGTTTTTGAGTCGTACATTGAGGATTTTCTCTCCCTGTTCAGGGCTTTCGATGTTGATCGTGGCCGGACAGTACTGACCGATGAGCTGGGGATACATATTCTGCAGATATCCGAAAGATGCAGAGGTCAGCGTTTTGGTGGAGCGATAGTTCCGGGAAAACATAAAGGGAACCGCATGACACTGCTCTGTGAATCTGGTCAGGATTTTCTCCGGATTGGAGCCGCGCCACTCATAAATCGTCTGGAAATAATCCCCGCACATCATAACATTGTTACCGGAAAACAGGTGCTGCAATGTGTCGTATTCCAGCTCTGTCGTATCCTGCATCTCATCGATAATGATATAGCGAAACCGGCTGCGCCACCGTTCCCCCGCATCTGTCGAGCGGAAGAGCTGATGTGTCTGACAGATGAGATCGTCAAAATCCAGGAGATTGCTTTGACGAAGGCGATCATTGTACATATGAAGAAGCGTACCGGCCCTGGAATCCATTAAATTCAGGAAGTGCGTATCCGAGGTTTCTCTTCGACTGGCCGGGTCATAAAAGACCGTCATCTTCTGAAACAGCGCTCTTTCCTCTTCCCGGATCCTGTGGTAAAGGTCCTGAAAGTCTTTCTCTTCGTCTTCGCTGTATTTTTGACACAGTTCCCGCCGATGCTTCATCACACTCATAAAATGTGTCAGCGCATTTTCGTTGCGCAGGATCGATGCGTTCGACGGAATTCCCAGGGCTAACAGACAGTCTTTCAGTTCCTGGGCGGAGTCCGTTTCATCACAGACACATGGCTGGCAGTAAAGTTCGGGATGCGATGCACTCTCTTCCCTCAGAATCTGATAGGCAAAACTGTGGATGGTGCTGACCAGCGCTTTGCTGCCATCGGCGCCCGCATACTGCAGGATGTCATCCTTCATCTCTCCGGCCGCCTTGATCGTGAACGTCAGGCACAGGATCTCCTCCGGTTTTGCCTTCCCGGCTTCGATGATATGATGAACACGCCTTGCAACCGTGAAGGTTTTCCCGGTACCGGCGCTGGCGTAAAGGATGATGTTGTGTTCCAAATCGTTGATCACGGCCTGCTGATCAGCATTGGGCCGTCTCTCTTCAAATGCGGACATTCCTGTCATTGTCCCCTTTCTTCAAGTGGTCATGTCATCGTTAACGGGATGCTTCTCACTCCGAACAGTATCAGGCTATCTCCTGAAGTCCCTGCCGGTCTTCCGTCTGATCCTCTGTTTCACCGGCCCCGATCGGATCCACTCCGGCATTTCAGGATACGTTCCCCCGCCTGCATCAGGTTCTGTTTTCCCGGAGACGCTCCATGAATGAATTAAGATAACCTACCTAAAAGAGTGAACGCGGTCACCGAAAAGCAAAACCTGTTCGTATTACTGATTATCAAACAGGCTGATCTGAATAACGGTCCCGGGACCAGATCCTGATTCATTCGGAATCGCAATCTTTCCATCCCAGTCATCCCCAGTCGGAATCGCACTCCGTTTGATCAGTTCCTTGTTCCCGGAATAATCACAGTCTCTGCAGAAAACCGGACAGTAACCCTTTTTGAGGTTATCGGTGGCACCTGCCCATGTGCCACCTTTTCCATCATCCGAACGGACAACCACCGTCCCGACGGACCGGGCATAGATGAATCTGTTTCGATACATGGCAATGCCCACATCAAACCCGTCAGTCGGGATCACCACCAACATCAGGAGCATTCACTCCTTCCGTAGGACACGCAGTACACCCGGATTCCGCATCTTCGACAACATCGATTCTGAAACATACTCGATGGCAAAAAATCCCTCTCTGAACGTGGAAACAGCTGAAGCGGTATCAATTTCTCTCACGCCGTCGGATACCACGCCATATCCGTTTCGCACGGTTGTCCTGACGGTTCTCTCTGTAAATTCCACATCCGACGGATCAACCCGCCTTGACCCAACGTAACCCGCCAGCGGTCTGCGAAGGATAGAAATGTTCCCGGCATAATAGAAAAGCGGCGGACAGGTGTTTCCCATTTTCGCTTTCAACTGCCGGGGATTGACATCTGCCTGTGTAACTACCCGAATGCCCCTGTCCTCACATACACTTTCTTGTGCTTTTACGTTGCATCTGTTTCGTTTCCTGATCGTTTTCCTTTTTCGCTGTTTTCCGTTGAAGGTGAGTTAATCAATGTCATCAGGAATCGATTTCGGAAGGCGCATTGGGTCCGGCCGTTACAATCCGATGGGCAGCATACACAGGGAATACACGTATATTTTCATATGAGGAATAGTTTTCCAGCGAAATCCGGATTCCATAGGGCGATAACGCGTGTGAAGTCAGATAACTTCGGAGGCTCTGCATGCTTCCTTTGCCGGATGCCTTTACTTCGATGGGCAAAATCGTTCCTCCGGATTGGATCACATAATCAATCTCCGCGTTAGCTCCTGTTCTGTACCAATAGTACAGATTGGATTCAGCATGATGATCCGAGGATTTGATCAGTTCCAGTCCTACTTCCATCTCAACGATGTTTCCTCGATTCATCTCCCCGAAGATTTGAGATGCCATGAGCGCAGCGGCGTCAAGGCCGCAGTGCGTCAGGTATACCCCTGTATCAAACAGGATGAGTTTCTTGCCTGTTTCCTTCCCGGCAGCACCCAATGGGATCACGTCACAGGAAGTTGCTTTTACAGGATGGATCAGTCCAGCCCGATGAAGCAGGTCAATGCTTTGGTCAAAAATGTATGCGCTGATTCCCTCAAGCGCTGACGAGGATTTAACCTGAGTACAAACATGATGGAGAAGGGTCTTTTACTGTGTTTCATGAGAATACCTCCTACTTGCTTAATACACGAAAAAAAGCCAGACAAAAGGGTATGATAACCCCTTGTCTGACTTGTCAGGAATGTATGAAGCTGAAAAAGAGCGGAGTTATCCTGCATGCCTGACTGCCTTCCTTCCAAAGTGTGCGCCGGATCATCATGGTTGTCAAGTCCCTTCCTGTTCTTTCGGTGTGTTTGTATACCGCTGCATCAGCATTTCCTTCAGAGCTTCCAGCTCCTTCTCCGGATCCGTTCCGCCCTTGTATACCAGACCTACCGCATATCTGGTTGCCGCGGCCAGCATCAGATGCAGGGTCGTGGAGAACATTTCGTTTTCAGGAACTTCTGTCCGCAGGGTGCCGTCCGTTTTCGCCAGCGTGTAGACTTCATGAAAGCGGCTTTCCAGCTCATCAATCACCCGGGTAAAGGGGGTCAGCTTTTCATTTGATCCGCTTTCATTGGCCACATACACGTTGAAAAACTGGTTGAATCGCAGCATGTCACTGTGGTTCCGATACAGATCCAGGAAGCTGTCCAGCATAAAAGCATAGCGCTGTGCCGCTGTACTGGCTTGCTTCCCTGCCCGGGCGTAGCTCTGCTGCGCGAAGTTCTCCCACACATTCGCGCTGATGGCTACCACCAGATCCAGCTTGGTGGGATAGTAACGGTACACGCTGGAACGATCCACGCCTCCGGCTTCCGCGATCTGCGGCATGGTGATTTCTTCAATGCCACAGGCTGCAAACAATCGGAAGCCACCTTCCAGAATTCTCCGCTTGTTCTCCGCCATCTGGATGGCATCCTTCTCCGCGTTTCTCATTCCCGAATTTCCTCAGCATGATAGCAAGATTGACCGTCTCTTTATCTGGCAAAAAAAAAAATCCTGTCAGGCTCTCGCATTCAGCTTCCCGAATCTTTCAGAAGCAATTTGGATCTATCCGGAGAGCCCTGATGCTGTCAGCCTGACAAGAATCCGTTTGCGATCACGCCTTTAGCGGCTTCAGAAGTGTAAGCACGTACTCCCTGGTGACATGGAATGCCTCCATCACTTTTATCAGGATATCGTCATCATTCATTCCAGCAATGCGCATTCCCTTGATCGCACCTGTGACTTCTCTCTTTTTGTTATTATCTTCCATCGCCTTACACATATCCACCTGATCCTCCTTTTCGTCAAATTCAAGGTCAAGCTTCGCTACCCGATTCAGGAAAACAGCCGTTTCCCTGTCAATCATCTCGTGATTCGTTGCCTCTATGACCTCCACTGCTCCGGCTTTCTGATATTTCAGCACCTTCATGGCCAATCCGAGCTTCGTGTTAAACTTCTCAAAATCGCTGTCTGATATATTGAAGGGTGCAATCAAGTTGATCGGATAGTTTGGGATAAACTTCAGCAGTTCCTTATCCTTCACATCCAGCATGTCATAAAGATCCAATGGTCCTTTCCACTCTTCATCCGATAAAAGCACTGTGGCCGTGATGATGGGGATGAGTTTGTCCTCTTTACGAAAACCGGACAGAAATTCCTCACTGGTCAGCCTGATTTTCAGGACATCATCGTCAACATACAAGTCGCCTTCTTCATCCTTTTTCTGATACGATCTCCTGGCTTCATCCACCTGTCTGGCATAACCAAGCATGTCGTAAAGTCCTTTTTTCACGGGCATAGCATAGTGCGTCTTTCCCTGAAGCTCTGCTCCCAACATCACATACACAGCCGTATCGTCCATGTAAGCGCACCAGAGCTTTAAAAGATCGCGATACTTCTGAACAGGAATCCTTGCTCCATTCCCGTATGGGATGGCAATCTGAGTGGTGTCCAGTTCTTTCAGCTTCTCCGGATCGATGACAGGTCTCCCATCATACAGAAGGAAATTGAACATATCAGCAAAGTACTTGTTATTGGAAAGATACTGCTTCCCCTCTGTGTCAATCACGCCCATATGCAGTCACCTCCTGTTCCTCATACTTGTATCGGCACATTCCCGGAATAACCCAAAATTTTTCGACGAATCTCCAAGTGGGTCCCGGAAGCCCAGAAAGGGCCCAAGAAGTCAGTAAATACTGGGCTTTTTTGTGTTTCAGGAGATTCGTCGATGACACATTCAAAATCGACGAATCTCCAAATCTC